>CAXTSK010000436.1:0-4876 GCA_964246655.1 uncultured Pyrinomonadaceae bacterium | reverse complement strand
CCCGAAGGCAGAGCCTTCGCCGCCCGCCCCGCAGGAGGCGCGCGCGGCGGTCGAGCGTGTCTACAAGGGGGCGGTCGTGTTCGACGAGCGCGCGGCCCACGCCGCCGTCGGCGACTTCAACGGCGACGGCTCCGAAGACATCGTCGTCCGCGCGCGCCCTGCGCCGGGCCGCCTCGAAGAGGTGAACGACGAGGTCGCGAACTGGATCGTCTCAGACCCGCGCACCGTCACGCCGCCCGACCCGCGCCAGTTCGACCCGCACCAGGGCGTGCAGAAGCTTGCGCCGCACGAGCGCCCGAAGATCGAAGCCGCCGACTCGCTGCTCGTCGTCGTCCACGGCTACAAGGAGGCGGGCTGGCGCAACCCAGAGGCGCAGCAGACCTTCCTGCTCAAGGGCGTGGCGGGCGAAGAACTGCGGCCCGAGCGCCGCGCCGACGCGCAGACCGCCGCGCGCGACAGACGGCTGCGCCTGCTCGGCGACGTGCTCCACGAAAAGGTCGGCGGCGCCGACGGCTTCCTCTACTGGACGGGCGCGGGCTACGGCTGGTTCGGGGGAAAGCAGTAGGCAGTTAGGATGGCAGCGTGGCCTCTTGCCTTGAGGGGGCAGATAGCCAAGAGACTTTCAACGCAGAGACACAGAGACACGGCTTGAAGAGGATTACTCAACAAGCCGTGTCTCTGTGTCTCTGTGTTAAATAGCTCCCGCTATCGGATCGACCGCGAATAAAACCCCGGACAGCCATGAAGCACTTCGGGCCGCGACTTCAGGAGCCGTCGGTGACGGTGAATTTGAGGTCGTCGGCGCTCTCGGCGATCTTCTGGTCGGAGCCGTTGTAGGCTTCGAGCTGGATGCGGTACTCGCCCTTCGGGAGCGGCTTGTCCACGGCGAAGGTCGTCGCCTCGACGCGCTGGCCGATGTAGGGCGAGGTGACGGAGGTCTCCGAGGGGTAGAGGCTGAACTTGTAGTAGGCCGCGTCGGGATACTCCTGCCACTTCAGCTCCAAGCCCTGCGCGCTCACCTTCGAGCCCGCCTTTGGGTTGAGCACTTTGAGGTCTGACTTGAAGAGCTGCGTGGGCCGCACGAAGAGCGTCTTGTCGGCCGTGACCTCGTACTTGGCCGAGCTAAGACCCCCGATGCCGGTCGTCGCGAAGACGTAGCTGTCGGTGTCGAAGACGCGCACCGTCAGGCCCTCGTAGGTCATCGGCGGAACGTTCGTGACGACGTAGTCGCCTTCGGCGTCCGACTTCGCCATGTAGAGCTTGCCCGAGCAGCCGCCGAAGAAACGGTTGAACTTCTCGCAGAGCTTGACCTCGATGCCGACGGCGGGCTTGCCGTTGTAGAGCACCTTGCCCTGCACGTTGCCGGTGCCGGGCGTGGGCTTGACCTTCTCGACGCCGGTCACAGACTCGCTCGTCCCCGCGTTGGAGTTGGGAGTGGTCGGGCGCGAGGCGTTGCCGTTGCCGGCCGCCGTGTTACCCGCGGGTGCGCTCCCGCCGAGTCCGGCGCAGCCCGCGAGCGTCGTGAGCGCCGCGGCGCAGACGCAAGCCAGTAGCGTTCTCGTCAATGTCATTGTCGTCTTGAGCCTCCTGGTTAAAGGCCGGGGGCCGGGGCTTGGTGTTCAGACGGTCTGTCCGCGCGCTCAGGCGTCGCGGTGGACGGTGTCGGGCGAGAAGGCGGGCAGGCAGACGGCGACGTACTCGGCGCCCTCCGCCTCGGGCGTGCTGTACTGCACCCACTCGCCGCGCCGCGTGATGACGGCCTGTCCGGCGCGCACGTCGAAGGTCTCGCCTTCGGTCCTGACGCGGAGCATGCCGCGCAGGACGATGGTGTACTCGTCGAACTCGGGGCGCTGGCCCGGCTCCTCCCAGCCGCCGGGGCTGCGCATCCGCGCGACGCTCACGTCCGCGCCGCCGCTGTTCACGCGGCCGACGTACTCCTCGATGATCTTCGGCTTGTTGCCCGCGGCCTCGACGACCGACGGTGCTTCGATGAACTCGGGCACTGACTCTCTCCTCCGGCAGAAAGGGGCCGGGCCTTCGCGGTATAAGGTTCAGAAGTTCGGGCGGCGCAGGGAAACGGCGCAGAGATTAACACGAAAGGCTTGAGGCGTCGAAGCGCTTTTTGTCAGGCCGAGCCGGCACCCCGCGCGGCCGAGCGCTTACGCAGCGTGAAGACTGTGCCGCCGCCCTCGCGGCGCGACCAGCCGGCCTCGGCCTCGATGAGCGAGGCGCGCGCGCGGATGCCCGCCAGGCCACGGCCTTTGAGCGCGCGCTTGTTGTCGGCGTCAAAGCCGCGGCCGTCGTCCGAGAGCTTCAGCAGAAAGTCGCCCGCGTCGTCGAGGTGCACGCTCAAAGAGACGTGCTCGGCCTCCGCGTGACGGCAGACGTTGCTGACGGCCTCCTGCACGATGCGGTAGACCTGCATCTGCACGCCGGGCGCGAGCGCGAGCCGCTCTTCGAGGTCTTCGTCGCAGACGAAGCCGTACGTGAAGCGGCGGGCGGCGGGCTGCTGCGCGCAGGCGGTGGCGACGGCCCATTCGAGCGCGGCCGCGAAGCCGACGTTCTCAAGCACCGACGGCGAGAGGTCTTCGCAGATGCGCCGCACCTCCTGCGAGATGGACTCGATCTCCGCGCGCAGCCGCGGCGCGTCCGCGACAGTTGTTGTTGTCGAGACAAGCGCGCCCGGCGGCGTCGTCCCCGGCTGTTGCATCTCGTCGGTGAGCAGGAGCAGGCGACGCAGGTCGGCGAGCGTCTGGTCGTGGAGGTCGCGCGCGATGCGGCGGCGCTCGGCCTCGGCCTCGCTGGCGAGTTGCAGGCGCGCGGCGGCGAGCTGGTGGTTAGCCTCTTGCAACTCCTCGCGGCTGCGCACGACGCGACGGTGTTGCAGGAGCGCCCAGACGAGCGCGACCGCCGCGATGGCGAGCAGCACGGAGAGCGCGACGATGGTGCGCGGGAAGGGCGCGCGCGCCACCTCGAAGTTGAGGACGAGCGTGTCCGAAGGGACGAGGTCTAAGGTGTAAGCGCGCGCCGTGACGGTGTAGGCCCCGGCCGCGAGCGACTCGGCCTGAAACTGCGAGTCGCGCGAGAGCTTCTGCTTGACAACCTGCCCCTTCGCGTCGCGCAGCGTGAAGGCGTAGAAGAACTGCTCGGGGAACGTGCGGCTCGCCGCGGCCGCCACGTCCACCGCGAGCCCGTTCTGCGGATACTGCAAACGGAGCGCGCCGCCCTGCAACTCTTCGGGCTGGATGGCGCGCGAAGAGGTGACGCGCACGAGTCTTAAGACCGGCGCGAGCGTCCCCGGCTCGTAGCGCGCGAGCCCGCGCGTCGTGCCGACGATGAGCGTCTCGTCGGCCTCGCCCTTCACGCGCAGCACTGCGAAGGCGTTGTCGGTCGGCAAGCCCTGCTCGGTGCCGAGGCGCGAGGCGATGGGGCCGAACTGTTCGTCAACTACGACGCGCAGCAGGCCGACGCCCGCCGTCACGCACCACGCTTGCGGCGCGCCCGGCCCTTCCGAAGCGATGACGGCGCGCGCGTCAACGCCCGTGACGGCCTCGACGAACTTGCCGTCGGGGCCGAGCGCGGAGAGGCCGCGCGAGGTGGCGAGCCAGAGCCAGCCTTCGGCCGAAGAGACGCCCCAGACGGTGCTGCGCTCTATCGGCGCGAGCGCGGGCTCCGCCTTGACGTTCGTGCCGTCGAAGTAGAAGACGCCCGCGTTGGCCGTCCCGACCCAGAGGCGGCCGCGCGCGTCATCGGCGTAGAGGCTGACGACCTCGCGGCCGCGCTCGTCCTGCCCCGCGCGCGGCCAGACCAGCTCGCGCCTCCCGGGGCCGAGGAAGCGTTCGAGCCCGCGCCCGTACGAGGCGACGTAGACGCTGCCCGCGAAGCGCGCGATGGCGCGCACGCTGCCGCTCAGCGCGGGCTCCGCGACCTTTTTGGTTTGAGCCGCCTCCGCGTTCTTCTCGTCGGCCGCCGACCCGTCCTTGCTCTTGCTCGCGGGCTTGCCTGCTTCGACCGCCTCGACGCTTTCGAGCTTCTTCTCGCTCCCGTCAACGCGGTTCTCCTCTTCGGCCGAAGGCTTCGGCTCGGCGCCTTCGGCCGGCTTCTCACCTTCGGCGCTCGCGCCGGGCGCCTTCTCTTCGGGCGCGAGTCGCACGGGTGACTTCTCTTTGAGCCCTTCCGTTTGCAGGCCGACGAAGAGCCCTGCGTTCGTGCCGACGAGCAGAAGGCCGCGGCTGTCTTCGGCGACCGAGTAGACGGTCTTGCCCGCGACCTCTTCGACCTCGCGCCAAGCGCCGTTGCCCTCGTCGTCGCGCGCGAAGAGGCCGCGGCTCGTGCCCGCGAGCAGGCGGCCCGAGGGCGTGCGGTAGAGCGTGCGGATGAAGTTCGCCTCCGTCTCCTGCGACAGCCGTTCGACGCGCACGCCGCGCGGGTCGTAGCGGCAGACGCCGCGCGGCGTGCCGAACCACACGACGCCCTCGCGGTCGACGAAGATCGCGTTGACCGTGTCTGAGCGAAGCCCGCCCGCGGTGCCCGCGAACGTGAAGCGCTCCAGGACGCGCCCGTTCTTCAGACGAAAGACGCCGCGCGCCTCCGTGCCCGCGTACAGCTCGCCGTTCTGACCGGCCGCGAGCGCCGTCACCTTGCCGGTCGCCACGCCCACGACCTTCGACGGCCGCAGAGAGACTTCAGACTTGTCTCTCCCGACCTCGACCTTGTAGAGGCCGCTGTCCGCGCCCGAAGTCTGCGCGCCGAAGAAGAGCGCGCCCGCAGCGTCGCGCGCCAGCGCCTCGACGTAGAAGGCGCGCGGCCTGGCCGCAAGCTCCTTCGCCTCGCCGTTAGCTTCCAGCGTCACGAGCCCGCGGCCGCGCGTGCCGAC
>CAXTSK010000435.1:0-4884 GCA_964246655.1 uncultured Pyrinomonadaceae bacterium | reverse complement strand
GCATGTACAGCGGCATGGTTGGCCCCGAAGGACGGCCACGTGTGTTAATCTATAAAGACTAGCTCGCGGCGCACGCGGGACGGGTCGGGCAGGGGCGGAAAATAAGGGTTGACAAATGCCCCCTCCTTACCGCAAATTGTTGAAAAATCGTTGAATTCACGGAAATGTTTATTGACACGCGCGCCCGTTTCGTGTAAAAAAAGCGGGTCTTTTGAAGCCCACAGTGGCTCTCAACCTGCTTTTATGAGACACCGCGCGGGCGATTCCCGAGACGAGTTGGCGAGAAAAACATAAAACAAATCGTCTCAGGCGAGTCTTTTGTAGCCTAAGAGCCGAAAGACTCGCAGCGCGCTCTCTCAAAAAATTGACAGTTTCACCTACGGGAGGAGAAGTAATGACTAGCAGAACCTGGAGCCGTACGCCCATCTCGCTCGCCCTGGCGCTCGCCATCTTGTGCACATACTCGATGGTCGGCTTGGCGCAGACGGGGCAGACCGGCCCGACGGGCGACCTTTCGGTCGTCGGTGAAGTTTCCGTCAACGGCACCAGCGCCATCTCGGGCGCCACCGTTTTCTCGGACAGCACGATCACGACCGCGCAGAACTCCAGCGCCGTCGTCAGCCTCGGCAAACTCGGCCGCGTCGAGGTGCTGCCGAATTCAAGCCTCAAGCTGAGCTTCAACGAGACGGGCGTCAGCGGCATGCTCGAATCGGGCCGCGTGCGCGTTTCGTCCTCGTCGGGCGTCTCGGCCACGGTCACCACCAAGGACGGCGCGGCGGTCGCCGACAACAGCCAGACGAACGTCTTCATGGTTGATGTCGAGTGCGGCAACACGGTCGTCTCCACCCAGTCGGGTAAAGTCGAGCTGCGCGCGGGCAACTCCGTGAAGCAGATCGCCGCCGGCGGTCAGGACACGGCCGGCACGGCCACCCCCGGCACCCGCTGCACCCGCTTCCAGCAGCCTGAGATGCACGGCCTGTCGAGCGGCGCCCTCGCGGCGCTCCTGCTCGCGGCAGGCGGCGCAGTCGCGGCGGCCATCATCGCGGCCACACAGGACAACGACTTCAACTTCGGCGGCAACCCGGTCGTCATTAGCCCTTCGCGCTAAACTTCATCCAGGTTTCGCGGCTCAGGGCTCCGGTTGTGCCGAATTAACGCTCGAACCCGGTTCGACCCCACACCTTTGCGGGTCACGCGCATGCAGCGCCGCGTGACCCGCAACCTTTTGTCTGAGATAATCACCCGCTGGATCGCAATCCCACCACCGGAAAGGTCATTTTAAGCAAGATGCACATAGCAGTAATCGGGACGGGTTACGTCGGCCTCGTGACGGGGACCTGTTTCGCAGAGTTCGGCACGTCCGTGACCTGCGTGGACGTGGACGCCGACAAGATTGAGCGCCTCAAGCGGGGCGAGATGCCCATCTACGAGCCGGGCTTAGACCAGCTCGTCGCCAAGAACACGCAGGCCGGCCGCCTCCATTTCACCACGGACATCAAGGCGGCCGTCGAGCAGTCGCTCGTCATCTTCCTTGCGGTGGGGACGCCGCCGCGCGAGGACGGCTCGGCCGACCTCTCCTACATCGAGGGCGCGGCGCGCGACGTGGCCCGCCACATGAACGGCTACAAGGTCGTCGTGACGAAATCGACCGTGCCGGTCGGCACGGGCGAGCGGCTGCGCCGCCTCATCCGCGAGCACCAGACGAAGTTCGACTTCGGTATCGTCTCGAACCCGGAGTTCCTGCGCGAGGGCGCGGCCATCGACGACTTCATGCGGCCGAACCGCGTCGTCATCGGTTGCAAGGACGAGGCGGCCATCGCCATCATGCGCGACCTCTACCGCCCGCTCTACCTGATTGAGACGCCGGTCGTCATCACGTCGCTCGAAGCGGCGGAGTTGACCAAGTACGCGGCGAACGCCTTCCTCGCGACGAAGATTTCGTTCATCAACGAGATTGCCAACCTCTGTGACCGCATCGGGTGCGACGTGCACGACGTGGCGCGCGGCATCGGGATGGACAACCGCATCGGCCGCTACTTCCTGCACCCGGGGCCGGGCTACGGCGGCAGTTGCTTCCCCAAGGATACGACGGCGCTCCTGTCGGTGGCGCAGGAGTACGGCGGCGAGGCGCGCATCGTCGAGGCGGTCGTCGAGGTCAACCGCCTTCAGCGCGAGCGGATGGTGGAGAAGATCGAGCGGCTCGTCGGCGACGTGAAGGGCAAGACCGTCGCCGTGCTCGGGCTCTCCTTCAAGCCCGAGACCGACGACATGCGCGAGGCGCCGTCCGTGGAGATCATCGAGGCGTTGCTGGCGAAGGGGGCGCGCGTGAAGGCGTACGACCCCGTGGCGGCCGAGCAGGCGCGCAAGATGTTGCCCGAGATCGAGTACGCCGAGGACGAGTTCGGCGCGGTCGAGGGAGCGGACGCGCTGGTCTTCATGACCGAGTGGAACCAGTTCCGCGCGCTCGACATGCAGCGGGTCAAGGAGCTGATGCGTGCGCCGAAGGTCGCAGACCTCCGCAACATCTACGAGCCCGAGCGCATGCGCAAACTCGGCTTCGACTACGTCGGCGTCGGGAGATAAGAAGCTGTTGGCTATTGGCTGTTAGCTTTTAGTCTAAAACAGAAAAACGACTTTCCTGACAAATAGCTAATAGCTAACAGCCGAACAGCTAATAGCTAACAGCTTTCCTATGTCTCTCTCGGGAACTTATCTGGTGACGGGCGGGGCCGGGTTCGTGGGCTCGCACATTGCGGCGGCGCTGTCGGGCGCGGGGGCGCGCGTGCGCGTGCTCGACGACCTTTCGACGGGGCATGCGGAGAATCTTGAAGAGGTCGGCGGCGATGTCGAGTTCGTCCGCGGGAGCCTGACCGAGCCAGACGCCTTAGAGCGAGCGCTGCGGGGCGTCGAGGTCGTCTTCCACGAGGCGGCCATCCCTTCTGTGCCGCGTTCGGTCGAAGACCCGGAGTTGACGCACCGCTCCAGCGTCGATGGGACGTTCGCGCTGCTCGTGGCGGCGCGGCGCGCGGGCGTGCGGCGCGTGGTCTACGCCGCTTCGAGTTCCGCGTACGGCGATCAGGAGACGCTCCCGAAGGCGGAGGAGATGCGCCCCGAGCCTCTGAGCCCCTACGCGGCGGCAAAGCTCGTCGGCGAGTACTACTGTCAGGTCTGGTCGCGCGTCTACGGCTTTGAGACGGCCTGCCTGCGCTACTTCAACGTCTTCGGCCCGCGGCAAGACCCGAGTTCTCAATACTCGGGTGTCATCTCGCGCTTCATCTCGGCGCTCGCGTCGGGCGGGCGCCCCGTCATCTACGGCGACGGCGAGCAGTCGCGCGACTTCACGTACGTTACGAACGTGGTGGACGGGAACCTGCGCGCCGCCGAGAGCCCGCAGGCCGTCGGCCGCGTCATCAACGTCGCGACGGGGCGGCGGACGACTTTGAACGAGCTGCTCGACGCTCTGAAGAAGATAATCGGCCGGACTGAGGTCGAAGCCGAGTATCGCGAGCCGCGCGTCGGCGACGTGCGCCACAGCCTCGCCGACATCACGCGCGCGCGCGAGTGGCTCGGCTACGAGCCGCAGGTCGGGTTGGAGGAGGGACTCCGCCACACCCTCGACTGGTGGAAGCAGAGCCGCTACGCCAAACAATAGGGCAAGTAGCCCGAACGTGAGAGAGGGCGTAGGCCCCCCACTGAACGAGGGATGATGAAAGACAGCGGGTGGTTCATCCGCCCTCCTTACGTCGTCAGACCGACGCCCTCCCTCACGTTCGGGCTTCTGCCTACTGGCCTTCGAACAGCTTTCTCAAACTCTCCGTGTAGGGCGGGCGGGCGACGCCGCGGTCGGTGATGATGGCGGCGACGAGTTCGCCGGGGGTCACGTCGAAGGCGGGGTTCGAGACGGCGACGCCTTCGGGGGCGAGGCGCTGTTCGCGGATGTGCGTGACCTCGCGGGCGTCGCGCTCTTCGATGGGAATCAGGTCGCCGTTGGCGAGCGAGAGGTCGATGGTCGAGACGGGGGCGGCGACGTAGAAGGGGATGTTGTGCTGTTTGGCGAGTACGGCGACCATGTATGTGCCGATCTTGTTGGCCGTGTCGCCGTTGGCGGCGATGCGGTCGGCGCCGACGACGACACAGTCGATCTTGCCCTGCTTCATCACGTGCCCGGCCATGTTGTCGGTGATGACGGTGACGGGTATCTCGTCCTTCTGAAGCTCCCAAGCGGTGAGGCGCGCGCCCTGTAGGAAGGGTCTGGTCTCGTCGGCGATGACGGCGACGCGCTTGCCCGCGTCGCGCGCGCCGCGCACCACGCCCAACGCCGTGCCGTAGTCGCCGGCCGTGGCGAGCGCGCCGGCGTTGCAGTGCGTGAGGACAGTCGAGTTGTCGGGGATGAGTTCTCCGCCAAAGCGGCCGAGCGCGCGGCTCGATTCGATGTCTTCGCGGAAGATTAACTGCGCCTCCTCAATCAAGTCCTTCTTAATCTGCTCGGCGTCGGCGCCCGCGGCCCTGGAGCGGCGGAAGCGTTCGCGCATGCGCTCGATGGCCCAGAAGAGGTTGACGGCCGTGGGGCGCGTCTTCGACATGATGTCGCAGAAGTAGTCGAAGTCCTGTTCGAGGTCTTCGACCGAGGTGCCGACGGCCTGCATCGTGCCGAGCGCGAGCCCCATCGCGGCCGAGACGCCGATGGCGGGCGCGCCGCGCACGACCATCGCCTTGATGGCCTCGGCCACCTCCTCGCAGGAGCGGAAGGTGAGGTACTTCTCCTCGGTCGGCAGAAGGCGCTGGTCGATCATGCGGACGCCCTCGTCCGACCACTCGACGGTCTTAATCATTGGCTGAAAGATTCTCCTCGGAAGTTTTGCAAAAGAAGGGCTATCTTAAGGG
>CAXTSK010000434.1:0-4886 GCA_964246655.1 uncultured Pyrinomonadaceae bacterium | reverse complement strand
CTGCGCGCCGACCAGCTCTCGCCCGAGGCTATCGACGCCATCGCCCGCCGCGTCGTCGAGCTGATGTCCGACAAGGTCGTCCGCGAGATCGCCTGGGAGGTCGTCCCCGAGCTGGCCGAGCTTTTAATTAAGCAGAAGCTCGAAGAGGAGCGGAGCCGTTAAGAATTCGGGTGAACGTCCCCGAAGGGGACGAAGATAATAGCCGGGGGTAAGCAAGGTCGCGCAGCGACCGAAGCGCAACCCCCGGGACAAGCGACAAAATAAATCCGACCCTGAAAGGGTCGCACCCGCGTCACACGGTGCGACCCTTTCAGGGTCGGAATTTTTATCGACACTGTCCGGGGGCGGCGCTCGCTTCGCTTGCTCTGCCCCCGGCTATTATCTTCATCCCCTTCGGGGATGTCAGACCCGCTGCTCCCGTTTTTCCCTTTTCCACCTTGCCTCCGTATAATCGAAGGGTCATGGAGATTCCGAAAACTTACGACCCGAAGCAGGCGGAGGAGAGCCATTACTCACGCTGGGAGCGCGAGGGGTGCTTCGCGCCCGAGGTGAACTCTGACCCGGCGGCGCCCGTCTACTCCATCGTCATCCCGCCCCCGAACGTGACGGGCTCGCTCCACATGGGGCACGCGCTCCAGCACACGATCATGGACGTGCTCACGCGCTACTACCGCATGCGCGGCCACCGCACGCTCTGGCTCCCCGGCACAGACCACGCGGGCATCTCGACGCAGATCATGGTCGAGCGCCAGTTGAAGAAAGAGGAAGGGAAGACGCGTCACGACATCGGCCGCGAGGAGTTCACCGCGCGCGTCTGGAAGTGGAAAGAGCAGTACGGCGGCGAGATCACCCGCCAGATGCGGCGCGAGGGCGCGAGCGTCGATTGGTCGCGCGAGCGCTTCACGATGGACGAGCACCTCTCCCGCGCCGTGCGCGAGTTCTTCGTCCGCTGCTACGAAGAGGGGCTCATCTACCGCGGCCCCGGCATGATCAACTGGTGCCCGAAAGACCAGACGGCCCTGTCCGACTTGGAGGTCGAGAAGGAGCCGACGAAGTCCGAAGAGAGTAAGCTCTACTACCTTCAATATCCGGTCAAGGGGAGCGACCGCCGCGTCACCGTGGCGACGACGCGCCCCGAGACGATGCTCGGCGACACGGCCGTCGCCGTCAGCCCGAAGGACGAGCGCTACAGTGACCTCGTCGGACAGACGCTCATCCTTCCCATCGTCGGCCGCGAGATTCCGGTCATCACGGATGAATACGTAGACCCCGAGTTCGGCACCGGCGCGGTCAAGATCACGCCCGCGCACGACCCGAACGACTACGCGATGGGCAAGCGCCACGACCTGCCGCAGGTAACGGTCATCGACCAGCACGCGAAGATGACGGCCGAAGCCGGCGCCGAGTTCGAAGGGCTCGACCGCTACGAGGCGCGCAAGCTCATCGTGCAGAAGTTCGAAGAGTTGGGGCTGTTGGAGAAGGTCGTCGATTACGAGTTCTCCATCACGAAGTGCGGCCGCTGCCGCACGGTCATCGAGCCGCTGATTTCGACGCAGTGGTTTTTGAAGCAGGCCGAACTCGGCCGCGAGCCGCTCCGGCTCATCCGCGAGCAGCACGAGCCGCGCTTCGTCCCCGAGAACCCTTACGAGAAGGTCTACGAGAACTGGCTCGCCGGGCTCTACGACTGGACGCTCTCGCGCCAACTCTGGTGGGGTCACCGCATCCCGGCTTGGTATGACGCCGAGGGCAACGTCTACGTCGCGCGCACCGAAGAAGACGCGCGCGCCGCGGCCGGGACGGATGGGCTTGAGCAAGACCCGGACGTGCTCGACACTTGGTTCTCTTCGGCGCTGTGGCCCATCTCGACTTTGGGCTGGCCGGACGAGGACTCGCCCGACTTGAAGACCTTCTACCCGACCTCCGTGCTCGTCACGGCGCGCGACATCATCTTCCTGTGGGTCTCGCGCATGATGATGACGGGCGTGAAGTTCACGGGTAAGAAAGCTTTTGATGATGTCTTCATCACCGGCACGATCTTCGACAAGCACGGCCAGCGCATGTCGAAGACGAAGGGCAACGGCGTTGACCCGCTCGACGTGTTCGACAAGTACGGCGTGGACGCGACGCGTTTGGTGCTGGCGTCAATCGGCTCGACCGACACGCGCTGGAACGATAACCAGGTCGAGTCGTACCGCAACTTCGCCAACAAGATTTGGAACGCCGCGCGCTTCTGCCTGCTCAACTCAGAGGGTGCACAAGTCGGTAAAGGTTTTGAAGGCGAACCGAAGACGTGGGCGCTGCACGACCGCTGGATCGTCTCGCGCCTGAACAAGACCGCGCGCGAGGTCTCGGCCTCCGTCGAGGCGTACCAGTTCCACGAGGCCGTCTACGCGCTCTACCACTTCTTCTGGGACGACTTCTGCGACTGGTACATCGAGCTGTCGAAGTCGGACGTGACCGCCGCCGAAGCGACGCCCGGGCGCGACGCCGCGCGCAGCCGCGTGCTGACCGTGCTCGAACGGGCGTTGCGTTTGCTGCATCCTTTCATGCCCTTCATCACGGAGGAGCTTTGGCAACGTCTGCCCGGCGTGGGCAAGGACTCTCTGCACGCGGCCTACCGCGCGGCCGACGTGACGCCGACCGTCATGCTCGCCGCGTTCCCGCGCGCGGACGAGGCGCTGATGGACGAGCGCGCCGAGGAAGAGATGCGCGCCGTCATCGAACTCGTCTCGCGCGTGCGCAACATACGCACGGAGCTGTCCGTCAAGCCCGGCGAGTACCTGCCGCGCCTCTTCGTCGGCACGCCTGACCGCGAGATGCGTTACGTCTTCGCCAACAGCGCCGAACAGATCACGCGGCTCACGCGCGCCTCGAAGATTTTCGTCAACGACCGCCTCGAAAAATCGTCCAACGGCGGCGGCGAGATACCGCGCGCCTCGGCGCGCGCCGTGCTCGCGGGCGGGGCCGAGGTGGCCGTGCCGCTCGAAGGTCTCATCGACTTCGAGCAGGAGCGCGCGCGCATCGCGCGCGAGCGCGAGAAGCAGGAGAAGGAGTTGCAGAAGACGGAAGCGCAACTGGCAAACCCGCAGTTCGTCGAGCGCGCGCCCGCCGAGAAGGTGGAAGAGTTAAGACGCCGCGCGGCGGAAGTCGGACAGAGGATGAAGGCTTTGGGCGAGATGCTGGAGGCTTTAGGCAAATGAGCTGGCTCGACGAGGGGGCGCTGTTCTCGCAGGTCGGCGCGTTCCTGAACGAAGACATCGGCCGCGGCGACATCACGACGCAGTCCACGGTGATGCGTAGCCAGAGCGCCAAGGGCCGCTTCATCGCCAAGGAGGCGATGGTCGTCTGCGGACTGGAAGCGGCCGAGGCCGTCTTCTCCACGCTCGACTCGCAGCAGCAGATCGAAGCCTTCGTCTCCGACGGCGACGAGGTCGAGGCGGGCAAGGTCATCGCGCGCACGACCGGCTTCGCCGACGTTCTACTCGCGGGCGAGCGGCTCGCCCTAAATCTCATGCAACGTCTCTCCGGCATCGCCACGCTCACGCGCCGCTACGTCCAAGCCGTCGAAGGCACGCGCGCGCAGATCGTCGATACGCGCAAGACGACGCCGGGCCTGCGGATGCTTGAGAAGTACGCGGTCACGACCGGCGGCGGGCGCAACCACCGCTTCGGCCTCGACGACGGCGTGCTCATCAAGGACAACCACATCGCGCTCGCGGGCGGCGTGGCGACGGCCGTCGAGCGCGCGCGCAAGGCCGTCGGGCATCTGCACAAGATCGAGGTCGAGGTTTCGCGCGAGCGCGACCTGCGCGACGCCGTCGAGTCCGGCGCGGACATTCTCCTCATCGACAACCAGACGCCCGAGGAGACGCGCCGCTTCGTCGAAATCGCGCGGGGTCTGAAGCCCGACCTCCTGCTCGAATCTTCGGGCGGCATCACGCTTGAGAACGTCCGCGCCTACGCCGAGGCGGGCGTCGATCTGGTCAGCGTCGGCGCGCTCACGCACTCGGCGCGCGCCGTGGACATCAGCTTCAAGATTCTGTCGGCTTGAGGGAAGGGGAACCGAGCGTGCGCGGCCGCGTGTAAACCTTCGGCCCGCGGCGGGCATCGGAAGTCTATCCCCGGCGTTTTTCAAGGAGGATTGTGATGAAGAAAGTTCTGGCCCGGGCGGCGCGGGCGCTGCTTATCGCGGGCTTCGCGTTCGTGCCCGACGCGCAGTCGCAACGCCGGCGCACCTCGCGCCGCACGACGAACCCTTCGCGCCCGCAGCCCGTGCAGGCGCCCGACCTGCCGAACGAGCCGAGCGTCGTCAGCACCGCGGACGACACACAGCCCGCGACGACGCGCCGCACGACCTCGCGCACACGCCAGCCGCAGCAGAGCACGCAGGCCGAGAACGAGCAGTTGCACGGAACAGTCCGCGACCTCTCCGGCCAAGTCGAGCAGCTCTCGGGCCAACTCAACCAGATGAAGGCCGACCAGCGCGCGATGTACGACCTCGAACGGCTCACGCGCGCCGAGCAGCGCGCCGAACAGCTCCGCACGCAGCTCCGCGAGGTGACGGACAAGGAATTCCAGTTGCAGGAGCGTCTGGCCGAGATCGAATACGAGTCGCGGCCCGACGCCATCCAGAACCGCGCGGCCCTCGTCGGCACGCTCAACCCCAGCGCCGTCCGCGACGCTATCGCGCAGCAGTTGGAGCGCGAGCGCGTGCGCATCAACAAGCAGCTTGAGCTGCTCGCCGCCAGCCACACGCGCCTCGAAGCCTCGGTCGCCACGGCCGACGTGGAGGTCGAGCGCCTGCGCCAGCGCGTCGAGGCCGCCGACCAGGCGCAGCAGTCCGCGCCCACGCCCGGCACCGAAAGCACTAACGTCGTGGCCCCGAC
>CAXTSK010000433.1:0-4886 GCA_964246655.1 uncultured Pyrinomonadaceae bacterium | reverse complement strand
GACGACGCTCGAAGCCGTTGACACGATCGTGCGCAGGACGGACGTGCCGCCGCCGGCCGAGCCGGTCAAGCGCGACCTCGCCCAAATACGCGAGCGCGGCGAGCTGACCGTGCTCGCGCCGTACAACTCGACGACCTACTTCGTCTACCGCGGCGAGCCGTTCGGCTACGAGTACGAGCTGCTGCGCGCGTTCGCCGAAGGGCAGGGGCTCAAGCTCAAGATGGTCGTCGTCACAGACCCGAAGAGCCTCCTGCCGCTCCTCAACTCGGGCGAGGGCGACTTGGCCGCCTCGCGGCTCGTGCCGACGCCAGAGACGGAGGCGCAGGCGGCCTTCACACGCGCTCTCTACCAGACGGAGCCCGCGCTCGTGCAGCAGGCCGAAGCCCCCTCGGCCGCGTCGAAGGTGGCGGAGAAGGCGTTGGCGCCCGGCCCCGCCGACCCGACGCCCGAGGTGGACATCCCGGCGCGTCTCATCAACGCCCCGGCGCAGCTCGCGGGCAAGCGCGTTGACCTGCCGGAGAAGTCGCCGTACGCGCGCACGCTCGTCGAGCTGTCGGACGAAATCTCCGGCGAGATACACGTCGTCGAGCTGGGCGAGGTGCAGGACGAGACGCTGGCGCAGAAGATCGCGCGCGGCGAGGTCGAGTTCACCGTGATGCAGGCGAACCTCGCGGCGCTCAAGGAGGCGGAGTTCAGCAACCTCAAGGTGCGCCCCGTCCTCGGGCGCAAGCACTCGGTGGCGTGGGCCGTCCGCAAGAACTCGCCCGAGCTGCTCGCCGAGCTGAACCGCTGGATCGAGGACAAGCAGAACGAGGGGCTCTTCGCGCGCCTCTACAAGAAATATTTCGTGGACATGAAGGGCTACATCGAGCGCGCGACGAGCGACTTCCTGACCTCTTCGACGGGGAAGCTCTGCCCCTACGACGAGCTGCTCAAGCGGCACGCGCCGGAGATTAACTGGGACTGGCGACTGCTCGCCGCGCAGACGTACCAGGAGTCGAAGTTCAAGCCCGACGCGAAGTCCTGGGCGGGCGCGCAGGGGTTGTTACAACTCATGCCGGGGACGGCGCGTCAGGTCGGCGTGCATGACGCCTTCGACCCGGAGGACAACGTCGGCGGCGCGGTCAGGTATTTAAAATGGCTGAACGAATTCTGGGACGAGCGCGTCGAGGACGAGGGCGAGCGTCTGAAGTTCATCCTCGCCTCCTACAACTGCGGCCCCGGCCACGTCGAGGACGCGCAGCGTCTCGCCTCGAAGTACGGCGGCGACCCGCTCCGCTGGGACGACGTTTCGTACTGGCTCTTGCAGAAGTCCACGCAGCAATACTCCACGGACGAGGTCGTCAAATTCGGCTTCTGCCGCGGGCTCGAACCGGTCAACTACGTGGATCACATCCTCCGCCGCTACGCTACCTACAAACAGTTTGTCGTCGCCCGACGCCATGCACATAAGCCCGTTTGTTGAGTTAAGGGCGGGAGCTATTCAACACAGAGACACGGCTCGAAGACTTATCGCTTCGAGCCGTGTCTCTGTGCCTCTGTGTCTCTGTGTTAAAATTCCCTCACTCACACAGCTTCAATCTTTAAGGAGTCGCCTTTGCACAGTAGAACCGCGCTCGTCTTTGCCGTCGTCATCGCTTTCATCTTCTGCGCCTGTGTGAACAACGGCGAATCCGGCGCGCAGAGCCCTGCGAGGACGGCTAGTCCGCGGCCGTCAGCCTCAAGCGCACCCGCACCGCAAGGCGAGGATGCGGGGCTGACCGCGCGTCTGAAGGAGATTTGCGGGAAGGCGGGCGGACGGTGCGGCGTGGCTGTCGTGCACGTCGAGTCGGGAAGGGGCGCGGCCTTCGAGGGCGACACGCCTTTGCCGCTCTACAGCATCTTCAAGCTGCCGCTCGCGGTCGAGGTGCTGAAGGAGGTCGAGGAGGGACGCTTGCAACTTGACCAGAAGGTGCACGTCGAGCCCGAGGAGGCCGCGCCGGGCGTGAAGGCGAACAGCGACCTCTGGGCCAAACCTTCGGACCGAACCCTCCGCGAGCTGTTGGAGTTCTCCATCGTGCGGAGCGACAACACTTCGAGCGACAAGATGCTCGAACTCGTCGGCGGCCCCGGGGCGGTCACGCGCCGCATGCGCGCGCTCGGCCTCCGGGACATCGAAGTCCGCGCCTCGGCGAAGGAGTTCTTGAAGAGCAAGGACGCGCACCCGAACACGGGCGCGGCCGCAGACCTCGCGCGCCTGCTCGCGCAGCTCCAGAAGGGTGAGGCGCTCGCGCCGCCGCAGCTCGAAGTGCTGCTCAGTTTCATGTCGCGCGTGTTGACGGGCGACCGGCGCCTGCGCGCAGGCGTGCCCGCGGGCACGCCCGTCGCGGACAAGACCGGCACCGGCCCCGCGGCGACGAACGACGTGGGGCTCATCACGCTGCCCGGCGATGAAGGGCATCTTGCTATCGCCGTGCTGCTCGACGGCTCGAAGCTGCCCGCCGAGCAGCAGGAAGACCTCATCGCCGAGGTCGCGCGCGCGGCCTACGACGCGCACGTCGCCGTTAAGTAAGTTGGTCTTGAGGATCTCAAATTTGAAATTTGAAATTTCAAAGCCTTCGGCGCCGCTGCCAACCCTGGACGGCGTGGCGCCGAGCCGGCAGACGCTTCCCGCCGCGGCGCGTTGGGCGACCGTGCTCGACTTCCTTTCAGAGCGGCACGCGTCCGTGGGCGCACAGGTTTGGGCCGCGCGGATGCGCGAGGGTCGCGTCGTCGACGAGGCGGGGCGGCAGGTCACGCCCGAGAGCCCTTACCGCGCGGGCGCGTGCGTCTTCTACTACCGTGAGCCATCGACGGAGACGCCTGTCCCTTTCGAGGAGCGCGTGCTTCACGCGGACGAGCACGTCCTCGTCGCCGACAAGCCGCACTTCCTCGCGGTCGCGCCCGCCGGCCGGTTTCTGCGTGAGACGTTGCTGGTGCGTCTGAAGCAGAGGACGGGGCTCGACACGCTCGCCCCCGTCCACCGCATCGACCGCGAGACCGCAGGGCTAGTCGTCTTCTCCGTCAACCCCTCGACGCGCGGCGCCTACGCCTCGCTTTTCCAGCGGCGCGAGGTCTCGAAGGTCTACGAGGCCGTGTCGTCGGCGCGTCCCGCGCTCGGCTTCCCCCTCACGCGCCGCAGCCGCGTCGTCGCGGGCGAGCCCTTCTTCCGCATGAAGGAGGTCGAGGGCGAGCCGAACTCCGAGACGCGCGTTGACCTGATCGTGGATAGAGACGACGGGACGCTCTACGAGGCGAGACCGTTGACTGGTCGCAAGCATCAAGTGCGCCTGCACCTCGCCGCGCTCGGGATTCCAATTCTGAACGACAGGCTCTACCCCGAAGCGCTGCCCGACGTGCCCGAAGACTTCTCCGCACCGCTCAAACTGCTCGCGCGCTCTGTCTCCTTCCGCGACCCTCTGACCGGTCGCGAACGTTATTTCGAGAGTGAGAGAAAACTTTAGGGCAGTTGAGAAAAGAGAGCGCGGACATTAAAGTTCAAGCCTTGTCGCCGAAGACCACAGTTAAAAGTTCATCCCTTCCGCGCGTGTCGGCGGGGCAGGCGCGTCTGCTCTTGATGGGGGCGCAGGGGTTGCTTGCAGACCCGTCGCGCGCGGCGACGCCGGCCGCCCTGTTCGACCTCGTCAGGCGGATGGGCTTCGTGCAACTCGACTCGATCAGCTACGTCGAGCGCGCGCACCACCTGACGCTCTCAAGCCGACTGCACGCCTACCGGCGCGAGCACTTCGCGCGTCTGCTCGAACGCGACCGGAGCCTCTTCGAGCACTGGACGCACGATGCCTCGGCCGTCCCCACCGAGTGGTTCGCGCACTGGAAGCCGCGCTTCAAACGCGCCGCCACGCGCATACGCGCCAACGGCTGGTGGCAGGAGCGCATGGGCGGCGAGGCCGACCGACACATCGACGCCGTCCGCGCGCGCATCCTGAAGGAAGGGCCGCTCCGCTCGCAGGACTTCGAGCACGAGAAGGGTCAGTCTTCGGCGTGGTGGGGGTGGAAGCCGCAGAAGGCCGCGCTCGAATATCTCTGGCACACGGGCGAGCTGCTGGTCGTGCGGCGCGAGAAGTTTCAGAAGGTCTACGACCTGACCGAGCGCGTCTTCCCCGACCTGCACCACGCGCCTGCGCCTGCTGACGAAGAGCATACGGAGTGGGCGTGTTCGACCGCGATGGAGAGGTTGGTGATAGCGACGCCGAAGGAGCTGGCGGAGTTCTGGGCTGCGGTAGACCCTGTGCGCGCGAAGGCTTGGTGCGAGCGTGCCGCAAGGGAAGGAAGGATCGTGCTGGTGCTCGTCGGGCCTCTCGACGAAGACGGGTCGAAGCCGCGGCCGGCCTTCGCGCTGCCCGACTGGGAGCGTCGCCTGAAGCGCCTGCCCGGGCCGCCGCAGTTGACCCGACTGCTCAGCCCCTTCGACCCGGTGCTGCGCGACCGCGCGCGGGCGTTGCGCCTGTTCGGCTTCGACTATCGCTTCGAGGCGTTCGTGCCGGAGCCGCAACGCAAGTTCGGTTACTACGTCCTGCCCGTGCTCGAAGGCGAGCGACTCGTCGGCCGCATCGACCCGAAGTTCGAGCGCTCGGAGGGGCTGCTCAAAGTCCGCCGCGTCTACTGGGAGCCGGGCGTGCGCGCGACCCGCGAGCGGGTCAAGGGTTTGAAGGAGGCCGCGGAGCGCCTCGCGCGCTTCGTCGGGGGCGGAGCCGGGGCGTGGGCCGCGCCGGCGGCACACACCACCTTTGCCGGCTGCAACCGGTGACCGGAACCAGTGGTCACCACCCAGTGCCCAGCCTGCCGGTGCAGGCCGGTGACAGGGGTGGCGTCCAGGATCCGGACGCCGAACGCCAGTGCCCGGGCAG
>CAXTSK010000432.1:379-4889 GCA_964246655.1 uncultured Pyrinomonadaceae bacterium | reverse complement strand
ACCCGCCCCCGCGTACGCGAACGCCCAGCCCAGCAGGCCGCCCACCAGCGCCAGCAGCACGCTCTCCGTCAGCAGTTGCCGCACGATGCGCCCGCGGCTCGCGCCTATCGCCAGACGAATCCCGATCTCACGCGCGCGTGTGGCCGCACGCGCCAGCATCAGGTTCGCCACGTTGGCGCACGCCAGCAGCAGCACGAGGGCCGAGACGAACAGGGCCAGCATCCCGCCGTACCGCATCACCCTCGTCGCGCCCTCGTACCGCCCGTCCAGTTCCGTCCTCAGTTGGATTTTGGTGTCGCCGTTCTCCTTCGGATAAAGCTTCCCGAGGTTCTCCGCCACCAGGTTCAAGTCCGCCTCGGCCTGCTGCATCGTCACGCCGGGCTTCAGGCGGCCGTAGAGGTTGACGGTCTGGTAGGTGCGATCCGTCGTCCACTCCGGGCGGCGGCTGAACTTCTGCGCCATCATCATCGGCACCCAGTAGCCCTGCCGGAAATAGTAGACCGAGCCGAGGAACGACTCCGGCATCACGCCGACGACCGTGAACGCCGTGCCGTTAAGAAAGACGCTCTTGCCGACAATGGCCGGGTCTGCGTTGAAGCGCTTCTGCCAGGAGTATTGGCTCAGCACCACGACCGGGTGCGTGTTCGGCGTGCGGTCTTCTTCGGGCAGGAAGCCGCGCCCGAGTATCGGCTTGACGCCCATCACGTCGAAGTAGTTGCCGCTGACCAGCTCGCCGTAGACGACCTCCGTGCGCTCGCCGCCGACGGCGTTGTGGCTCTCGGCCGCACTCATGCCGGTCGCGGCCCACGTGAACGCGCACAGGTCTGTGAAGCTCTTGTTCTGCTCGCGCAAGTCCAGATAGTTCGCGTAGGAGAAGCGATCCCAGACCTGCGCGTCCGCCTTCCTCCCCCAGTACGGCGCCAGCAACTCCTCCGGCCTGTCCGCCGAGATCGGGCGGAGGATGAAGCCGTTCACCGCGCTCAGGATGGCCGTGTTCACGCCGATGCCTAAGCCCAAAGTCAGCACGGCAACCAGCGTGAAGCCGGGCTGCTTCGCAAGGATGCGCACGCCGTAGCGCAGGTCGCGCAGCAGGTCGTTCAGCCAGCGCGTCCCGCGCGCGTCGCGGCACATCTCCTTGACCTGCTCCGGCCCGCCGAGCGCGATGCGCGCGCGACGGCGCGCCTCCTCGGGGCCGTAGCCCTGCTCGATCAGGTCGCTCGTGTGCTGGTCGAGGTGGAAGCTCAGCTCCTTTTCCAGCTCCTCGTCAAGTTTCCTTCGGCGAAACAGGCGTTGCCACCACTTCATCGGGGGTTCTCTCCTTCAGAGGGTTTGAGGATCAGGCTTCGGACAGGTTAAGGATGAGGGTGACGGCTTCGGCCAGCCGCGCCCAGCCGGCGGTCTCGGTTTCGAGCTGCGACTTACCCTTGCGCGTCAGCCGGTAGAACTTGGCCGCGCGCCCGGTCTCGGTCGCCTTCCAGTCGGCCGCCAGCAGCCCGCGGTTCTCCAGGCGGTGCAGCGCCGGGTAGAGCGAGCCCTGCGGCACCTGCACCACCCCGCGCGACGCCTGGTCGAGGCGCTGCGCAATCGCGTACCCGTGCACCGGCCCGAGCGCGACTACCTTCAGAATCAACAAGTCCAGCGTGCCCTGCGGCAGATCGGATTTGGTCGGGGTCATCAACGTTACCTCCGACTTCTACATATAACACCGGCACATGTAGAAGCACAAGGTGTGTTACGACCCGCTGTCGATAAAGTTCTAAAAAAAGCGGCCGGGCTTTTTCGGCCCGGGTGACGTGCCGTCGGAGACGGGTGTTCAGAAGGTTATGAGGGAAGACGAGCCCGGCGTGTCCGCCACCCAGTCCACGCGGTGCGCCTCGGTCAGGTCGGGGACTTCCCAGCGCGCGGTGAGTTTGCGGATGACCTCCGCCGGGACGGAGTCGGCGCGCTCGCGGTTCTGCGCGAAGAGGCGCGCTTCGGGTGCTTCGACGTAGACGACGCGCACGCGCGCGTTGTAGGCGGCGAAGAGGTTGACGGAGAGTTCCCGCATCTGCCGGCTGATGTTGGTGGCGTTCCACACGAAGGACTGCTTCCTTCGCAGATGTTCGCGCGCCTTCTCCCTCGCCCTCGACACCAACGGCCCCTGGTTCTCTGTCGGCGAGATTTTCATCTCGCGGCGCAGCGCGTCGAGCGAGATGACGGGCAGGTCGGGCATGTTCTCCGCGACCCAGAAGTCTTTGCCGGCGCCGGGCAGTCCCGACATCAAGACGACCTCGCAGACCGTGTCGTCGTACGCGGGGTAGTCCGGGTCGCGTCCCTCCCTGCGGAAATAGAGGAAGCGGCTGTGGTCGTTCGGGAATTGCCTCGGCCCTTTTAAACATTCGTGCTCCTCCGCGTACTGCCTGAAGAGCGAGATGTTGTCGAGAAGCTTTTGCGAGTCCGCGCAGACGCGACCGCGCGCGTCCGCCTCGGCGACGAGCGCCAGCAGGTCGCAGCGCGCCGACTGGCTGACCTCGTACAGAGTCCTCCGCCCGTCGGGCTTGTCGATGAGGAAGAAAGGTATCTGGTGAAAACGTATGAGGGCGGCGATTTGCTCGCGCGCCTCGAACGGCACGTCCATGCCCCAGAGGAGCGTGCGCGCCTTGATGGCGCCGCGCTTCGAGTGGCCGCGGCTGGTGATGCGGCCGTCTTCGACCCTCGTGCAGTCGGGCTTCGCTACGTCGTGGAGCAGGGCCGCGGTGAAGACGATCTCGCGCTCGGGTTGAGGCAGCTCGCGCCACGCGGGCAGAGAGGTCAGCGCCTCGACCACCATCCGCGTGTGGACGAGCACGTCGCCCTCCGCGTGGTGCGTCGCGTCCTGCGGACAGCCCTCCATCCGCCTGAGCTGCGGGAACTCCTGCTCGATACGCTCCCGGTTGACGGCGTAGCCGGGCGGAGCCGGGCACCAGGGAAATGCGTCGCTCATACGTGTGTCGCGAAGAGGCTGGCGCCTTCGCGCAGCTGGTTAGGGATGACCGGCCGGTTCAGCCAGTGTTCGCCCGAGTCGTCCACGGCCTGCGTGAAGCTCGGGCGCACGAACTTGAACCGCTCGGTCACGCGCCCTTCGTCTTCGACTTTAAGGTAGAGCCCTTCCATCAGTCCGGCCGAGTCGGATTCGCGCAGCGCGCGCGCCGCGTCCAGGCCCCGCGCCTCACAGACCTCCGCGAGCGACTCGCGCCAGCGCTCGGACTGAAAAGCCGACGGCCCGACGAACGCGGCGAGGCGCGCCGCCCCCGGCGCGGCGCCCGTGTAAAGCACCGGCGCGGAGAGGACGGAGGTGCCTCTCAACAATCGCGCGCGCGCCTCCGTCGAAAGGAACTCGCCCGTCGCCTTGTCGAGCACGTCGAACTCGAAGAAGTAGTGCGGCAGCGCGTCGTAGAAGATCGTGTGCCTGGCGTAAAGCCACTCGCCGTACATGACGTGGCGGCTGCCGAGCGCGTCCCAAAGTTTGCTCTGGACGGAGCCGGCCCAAGCCTTAAACAGCCCGAAGTGACGCTCGCGCGGCCCGCCGTCGAGGAAGTGGCCGCGGCTCTGGAGCAGCAGCCGCCCGTCCTCGCCGAAGCTGACCGCGGAGTTCGCGCCGTCAAGCTTCTCCTCGACCACGAGCTTCCGGCCCTTCAGGTGTTCGAGCGAGACGACGCTCAGGTCTTCGTCGCCGGGCTGTTGGCGCGAGCCCGTGAGGTGCGGCGTGCGCGGGTATTTATGGAGCCGGTACGTCACGCCTTCACACCTTGACCACGGCGATCATGTGGTTGAGGACGTACTCGACTTTCGCGCCCCGCGCGCCCGCGTCGAGGAAGAGCGACTCGAAGCCGCGCGCGTCGAAGAGATTGACGTGCTCCGGGTTGTCGTCCTCCTTCGAGGGCACGGAGGCGACGACGTACCTGCGCGCCACACGGACGGCCTCGGCCGCCGCCTTCCGCGGCGACGCGAGGTGTTCGAGCACTTCGAGCGCGGTCACAACGTCCGCGTGATTGTCGGCCAACTCCAACTTCTCGGCGTCCGCGCGCAGCGCACGCAGGTTCGGGACGCCGCCGCTGCCTACGGCCGCGATGTCTGCCACGCGCACGGGGTTGAGGTCTACGGCCGTCACCTCCAACTCGGGGAATGCGTCGAGCAGCGGCCAGAGGAACGTGCCGCGCCCGCTGCCCACGTCGAGCAGGCTCGTGGGCGCGAGGCCGCGGAGTATCCCTATCACCTTGCGGACGCGCGGCAGCTCCGCGTTGCGCTTGAACTTGTGCAGGCGCAGCCCCGCCGCGAGCCCCGCCCCGATCAGCTCCTCGGGAGAGAGACCCACAGCGGCGCGGCCCAGCTTGCCGCGCACGTAAGCGGCGGCCAGACGTTTGAAGTAGCGTTCGTCGCCGTAACCTTTAACGTCGGCATCCAGCATCCGACCAATAGTACAGGGAAAGCTCCCGGGCGCGAGAGCGCGAAAGTGAAGAAGCGGGGGGGGGGCCGGCGGCGGGAGGCGGGG
>CAXTSK010000432.1:0-369 GCA_964246655.1 uncultured Pyrinomonadaceae bacterium | reverse complement strand
ACCTTGAGTGGCGGCGGTTCGCTGCTAAGCGTGCTGGCGCACGCTTTGGCGGGCAGGGATGCCCGCGCTCCCGGCGAAAGCCTTTAACGAATCCCGTCGAGGCGCTGGCGTGGTGTCTCCGGCTCTTTCGGCTGTTGGCCGCCAGCCTCCTTGTCCTCTGACTTAGGCTGCGAGTACACGTAGCTGTCGCGCGCCTGCACGACGAGTTCAGGGCGGCTGACCTGGACTTTGAGCTGCCGCCGCTCGCCGTTCTTCCCCGCCGCCTTCGGGTAGTAGCCGAGGCTGTACTGGCGGCGCAACTCCTCTGCCACCCACGCGAACGCCTGCGAGATGTTGATGACCGAGTTGCCGCGGTACACGCGCCCGCCC
>CAXTSK010000431.1:0-4906 GCA_964246655.1 uncultured Pyrinomonadaceae bacterium | reverse complement strand
CGCCCCGGCTCAAAGCCCGCCCCGCCCCGAGCATCCGAAGGCGCCTGCCGCACATCAAAAGCTCCTCACGCCCGACCGTGACCCGAGAGGATTTTATGAAAAGACTTTTGACCTTACTCTTCGCCGCCCTCGCGCTGTGCGCCTACGCCTCCCCGGCTCGGGCGCAGAACAAGCCCGAGGAATACGTCGAACGCGCGATGGCGCGTTTCGAGCGGGGCGACGCCGACGGCGCCCTCATAGACCTCGAAAAGGCCATCAAGCTCTCCCCCAAATTAGACGCCGCCTACAGCAGCCGCGCCCAGATCAAGAAGGCTCAAGGCGACCTCGAAGGCGCGTTCGCCGACTTCAGCAAGGCCGTCGAGCTTAACCCGAAGAACGTCATCGCCCTCTACACGCTCGGCTTCATGCGTTTGGAGAAGCAGGACTACGACGGCGCCATCCATGACTTCGACAGCGCGCTTGAGCTACAGCCCGGCCTCGCCATCGTCTACAACAACCGCGGCGACGCGAAGAAGGCGAAGGGCGACGCCGACGGCGCCATCGCCGACTACACAAAGGCCGTCGAGAACAACCCCAAGCTCGTCGAGGCGTACTACAACCGCGCCGGACTCCTCATGGACAAGAAGGAGACCGGCCCGGCCATCGCCGACTACACGATGACGCTCGCGCTCAACCCGCAGCTCTCCGACGCCTACTACAACCGCGCCCTCGCACGCTCTGCCAACGGCGACGCGGCCGGCGCCGTCGAAGACCTCACCAGATTCATCGAGCTTAACCCGAAGAGCGCCGACGCCTTCTACAGCCGCGCCCGCGCGCTCGAAACCAGGGGCGACGCGGACGCCGCCCTCGCCGACTTCAATAAAGCCATCGAGGTTGACCCGCAGTACGCCGAAGCCTACGCCAGCCGCGGCCTCATCCTCCTCGCGCGCAACCGGGACGCAGAGGCACAGAAGGATTTCGACAAGTACCTCCAACTCAACCCCTCTGCCAGAGAGAACCTCGACCAGCGCGTCAAATACGCCAGGTACCAGCGCACGAAGAAGTCAAAGCCCTAGCCCCTCGAATTCAAGGTCGCCCCTCTAAGGCGATTTTCATTCGGGTGGATATGAAGTGAGCTTTCAACGCAGAGACACAAAGACACAGCTTGAAGAGATATATCTCTTCAAGCTGTGTCTTTGTGTCTCCGTGTCTCTGTGTTAAATCCCTCTCGGTTACACTCAACTGCAAACTGCAATAAGGTCTACGGCCGAGTAAGGGTATTGCCCGCCCGCCGTCTCTCTGACCTGCTCACGCAGACCGCGGTTCAGCCTACACCCGCTCACAAATCGCTCGTTGCCTGCCTTGAGGAGTTCCAGGGCCTTGTCAGGTGTCATCTTCGCCTGTGACGCCCTGGTCTGGACGACGGGCTTAATCGGCGGCTTACACTTCATTGTTTCCTTCCACGGGGTTCGGAGAAGATAAAGCGGGCGAGGTAATGGAAGGCCGTCATCTTATGTGAGGTGTGTCTACGAACATAAGACTAAAGCGGCTTCCGGTGCCATCGTGCGTGACGTTGCCGGGTGGCGTGTCTCCTCAGGCCGAACCCGAGACGCCGTGAAAGACCTCGGCGGCCACCACCTGCCCGTGCTCGTTGAAGGTGAGGTTTTCAGACACCCTACGGGTTCTCCCGTCGATGTCTGACGTGTAGATGATGGCAAGCTCGCGACGCGCAGAGTCCCACAGCACGTGATCCACGTCGAACCGAAGTGAGCCGACCCGCGCAAGTGCCGCCGTCCAATACGCGCGGAGCGCATCCTTGCCGCGGACGACGGGCGAGCCCACGACCGCGAGGGCCGTGGGGCTGGTAAAGACGACCTCCTCGTGGAAGTGCTCAAGGACGGCCTCGACGGCGCGGCGGTTCCAAGCCTCCGCCCAACGCGCCGCGAACGTCTCGCCGGTCTCGCGTGTCATTTCCATATGTCTGCCCGCGGGTCGCTCGACGGCGTTCACGCCAGCCCGTGTTGCCGGGCCAGCTTCTTCGGCAGCCTCGCCCTCACCAGGTCATACGATTGCCGCACGTAATGCTCCCACTCCTTGCGGCTGAGACTGCCGACTTCCTCGACGAGCACCCACTTGTAGCGTGCGACGTAAGGCGCGGGCCGCATCCCGGGCGACGCCGCCAGCTCTCCGAACTCCTCGTCCCTCACCTTGAACGAGACCGTCAAAGGGCCTTCCAGTCCGGCCACGCAGAACATCTTACCGGCCACCGAAAAGCACAGGTCGTGGCCCCATTTGATGTCTTCGGTGGCCGCCGGGAGCGCCCGGCAGAAATCACGCAAAGTCTCTATATCCATACCTCACTCATCCCACGCACCCGACCACAATCAGACGTATGACAAGCCGCCTTATCTTATACCAACTTGCAAATCGGAATGAGGCGGCCACTGCGCCGGAAGCCGCGGGCGGCGCCGCCGCCCCCACCCCCCCCCGCCCCCCCCCCCCGGGGCGCGGGCGGGGGCGCCCCCGCGCCGGGGGGGCGGGCGGCGCGCCATCAGCCGTTGGTGGGCGGTGGCGGCGGCGCGTTCTCGTCATCCTCAGCTTTGCGGCGGGGGGCGCTCTCGACGCGGCTCGCACCCCGCCACGCGACAAGATTGGGCGAGCCCTCCGGGTACTTGTTGGTGACGTGCGTGTCGAGCCGTTCGACCACCGCGTCCATCTCCCGCAGCGTCGCCTCGACGGACGCGGTCGTGCCCAGGCCCGCGGTGTTCCCCCCGTCCTGGAGCGTGGAGAAGGATTGGAGGTTCTCGGCCTTCGCCCGCAGGTCGTTAAGGACGGTCGCCGCCAGGTTGTACTCCGCGAAGAGTCCTGAGAGCGGAGCCGCGGCGTCGGCGTACGCGCGCGCGGCGGCGGCGAGCGCCAGGTCGTTGGTAAATTTAATCGGCGACTGGAAGAGCCCTTTAATGTCCGGGTGGTCGAGGGCGATGGTCTGGGAGGTGTCCCAGACTTTCTTCATCAACTTGCGCAGGGATGTGCGCACCGCCGCGCGCCCCGAAGTGCCCTGCCGGCGCTTGCCCTCGCCGACCTCTCGCTCCGCGTCGAGCCCGCTCAACTGCGTCAGCAACTCCTTCAGGCGCGCGGCCTGGATGCCCGCCTTACCGTCGGCGGGGAAGTCCTCGGCCGCCGCATCCATGTACACGTCCACGCGCTGACCGCGCCCATAGCGTCTACGCTGCCTGTCGTTCATAGCTTGTTTCCTTTCAAGTGAAGGGAGGAAGAAGAAGATGCGAGTGTGAGTCCTCCCGGTGAGCCGAAGATGATGAGGGTTACCGCCGGAGCAAGCTGTGTCCGCCTTGATGGGCGCGCATTATATCCCCGAACGCGCTAAATTCAACAAAAAATTCTCGCCCGCCTCAACTGCAAGACCTCCCGCGCCGTCTGCACACGCTCCCGCCTCAACTTCACGCGTTCCCGAGCCATCTCAACGCGTTTTCATGGCACCTCAACGCGTTTTGGTGGCCCCTGCACACGTTTTCATTATGCCTCAACGCGTTTTCGTGGCATCTCAACGCGTTTTTGCCTTGCCTCAACGCATTTTCGTCTTTCCTCAACGCGTTTTCATGCCCCCTGCACACGTTTTCGTGGCGTCTGCACACGTTTTTATCGCCGCTGCATGCGTTTTGGAGGCATCTGCACGCGTTTTTGTCGCGTCTGCATAGCCACGCGCGGTGTCTGAAACGTTGCGCGCCACGCCGGAACGAGCCCGCACGTCCTTGAAAATGCTCAACTTAGCGCCGGGGCGACTCTGCGCGCTTTCGGGACAAGCCTGAGCGGGGTTGAAACGCCCGCCCGCACGGTCAGAATAACGCGGCGTGACGGCGGAAAGGCTCCGCGCCGCGCTGGGGCGGCTTCACACCGCGGCTATTCGCCTACACCGCTGACCGCAGATCGTTTGCGGCACATTGCGCTTGACGTTCCGGAGGATTCGATCAACGATCCGGATCGTTTTCCGTAAGGCTGAAGCGCGTACACACGTCAAATGTCATTGCCCCGCCAGGCAGTTCAAGAGTCCGCCGACGAATTTCTCTGGAAGGGGGAGATGCCTCACGACGCACCCGAGCCGTTTTTCGAGGACGCGCCGCACGGCCTCCGCCTCTACTGCGGCGACGCGCTGGAACTCTTGCGGCGCGCGAAGGACGAGCACTTCGACCTCATCTTCGCCGACCCGCCCTACTTCCTCTCGAACGACGGCATCACCTGCCACGCGGGCAAGATGGTCAGCGTCAACAAGGGCGTCTGGGACAAGGCCACGACCTTCGAGGAGATACACGAGTTCAACCGGATGTGGCTCGGCGAGTGCCGCCGTCTGCTCAAGCCGAACGGCGCCATCTGGGTGACGGGCACGGCGCACAACATCTACAGCGTCGGCTTCGCGCTCCAGACGCTCGGCTTCAAAGTCCTGAACGACATCGCCTGGTACAAGGTCAACCCGCCGCCGAATCTCTCGTGCCGCTACTTCACGCACGCGACCGAGACAATCCTGTGGGCGCGGCGCGACCCGAAGAGCCGCCACACGTTCAACTACGCCGAGATGAAGCGCGAGAACTGCGACAAGCAGATGCAGTCGCTCTGGCACATCAAGCCGCCCGGCCCCCGCGAGAAGCGCTACGGCAAGCACCCGACGCAGAAGCCCGAGGCGCTGCTTGAACGCATCCTGCGCGCCTCCACCAACCCCCACGACCTCGTCCTCGACCCCTTCTGCGGCAGCGGCACCACCGGCGTCGCCGCCGCCCGCACGGGCCGCCGCTTCGTCGGCTTCGAGATGGACGAGAAATACCTTGAAGTCGCAGCCAAAAGAATGACCGACGAAGTAGACACGAAGGAGGTGCAGAACACCCTTTCCTTCGAACCGCCCGTAACTGTTGGGGGG
>CAXTSK010000430.1:0-4917 GCA_964246655.1 uncultured Pyrinomonadaceae bacterium | reverse complement strand
TCACCGGCCTCGCCGATATAGGCGACGACCTTGTTGACCTCGACCGTTTCGCCCTTCTCGAAGAGAATCTTCGTGAGCGTCCCCGCCGCGGGAGAAGGAATGTTGGAATCAATCTTGTCGGTCGAAATCGAGAACAGATCCTCGTCGCGCTCGACGTGGTCGCCCACCTTCTTAAACCACTCCGTAATCGTCCCCTCCGCGATGGACTCGCCCATCTGCGGCATCACCACTTCCGTTGCCATACTCTCTCCAGTTCTTAGTTTTCAGTTTTCAGTTTTTAGTTTTCAGAGTTTATCAGGAGCTACATCGCTCCTTCAGCGTCGCGGCTGAAAACTGAAAACTAAAAACTGAAAACTCATTCCGCCGTCGTCGGGTCGATCATGCCCTTGATCTCGGAGACGCGGTTGGCGGGGAAGCCGCCGCGCTGGGCGTGTTCACGCACGGCCGCCTCGTCCGGGGCGATGTAGACGCAGTAGACCTTGTCGCCCGTGACGTAGCTCTCGACCCATTGAATCTGCGGCCCCATCTCTTTCAGCACGCCACACGACTTCTGCGAGATGGCCTGCAACTCCTCCGGCTTCAAATCTCCCGCACCGGGGATTTCGCGTTCGATGAGAAACTTCGGCATGAATCGCTCCTTTCAGTCGCTAGTGAGCAGTGAGCGGTGAGCAGTAAGCAGTTTGAAGAAATCGGCAGCGCCCTTTTCAACTCAAGCACTGCTCACTGCTCATCGCTCACTGCTTACTTCAATAAGCCGCCAGCTTGCGCGCGGCCTCTAACACATCTTTGACCTGCGGCAGGTGGTACTCTTCGAGCGGCGGCGAGTAGGGCACGGGCGTGTCGGTCGCCGCCACGCGCACGACCGGCGCGTCGAGCCACTCGAACGCTTCGCCGCAGATGGTCGCGGCGATCTCGCCGCCGATGCCGCCCGTGCGCGAAGCCTCGTGCAGGATCAAGACCTTGCTCGTCTTCTTCGCCGTCTGGAGTATCGCCTCCCTGTCCATCGGCGCCAGCGTCCGCAGGTCTAAGACTTCAACGTCCAGACCTTCCTTCTCCAACTCCTCGGCGGCGTCGAGCGCCGTCAGCGTTTGCGCGCCGAAGGTGATGATTGAGAGGTCGCGCCCCTCGCGCCGCACGCGCGCCTTGCCGAGCTCGACCGTGTAGTCCTCCTCGGGAATCTCCTCGCGCAGGCGCGGCAGGCGGTAGAGTTTCTTGTGCTCGAAGAAGAGGACGGGGTCTGGGTCGCGTATGGCGGCCTTGATGAGCCCCTTCGCGTCGTAAGCCGTGGAGGGCTCGACCATCTTGAGGCCCGCGGTGTTGAGGAAGAAGGACTCGGCGTTCAGGGAGTGGAACGGCCCGGAGTGGACGCCCGCGCCGCAGGGGCCGCGGAAGACGGCGGCGATGCCCGCGCCCCAGCGGTAGCGGCACTTGGCGGCGTAGTTCGTCAGCATGTCGAAGGCGGGCGAGATGAAGTCGATGAACTGGAACTCCGCGACGGGCCGCATCCCCATCAGCGCCGCCCCGCACGCCGCGCCGACGATGGCCGCCTCCGAGATGGGCGTGTCGATGACGCGCCCCTCGCCGAACTCGTCCAACAATCCGTCCGTCACCTTGAACGCGCCGCCGTAGGCGCCCACGTCCTCGCCGATGAGGAAGACGCTCGGGTCGCGCTCCATCTCTTCCCAAATCCCCTGACGAATCGCCTCGACGAACGTCACCACCCCGCCGCGCTCCGGCCGGTTCGACTTGTGCTCTTTCTTAGCTGTTGCTGACACTCAAGAACTCCAACGCTCGGGTTATTACTGCTCCCGCTTCTCTTTAATTTGCCAGTTAAGACTTCCCCAGTTCGAATTCTTCCCACGGACGTATGCCGCCCCACACACATCAGCTAGGAACTCAGACCACTTCGCGGCGTCTTCGCCCTCAAGCGTCTTGACGACCACACGCCCGTCTTCTTCTTTGACGGTGAGTTCAACTTTTAAGGTCGTTGATGACGCCTGCCGTTGATAAGCCATTTAATTCTCCAGCACCTTCGGGCGGACGGCCGGGGGGACGGTCGTGTTGGCGAAGAGGTTGTCGGCGGCCTTCTCGGCGTCGGGCCTCGGCGAGGACTCGGCCCATGCCGAGTCCTCTTCGATCTCGCGGCGCACGTCGGCGATTATCTCGTCGAGCTTCTCTTGAGCGGCGACGCCTTTGGAAAGCAGGTGGCGTTGGAAGCGGTCGAGCGGGTCGCGCTTCTCCCAATGTTCCAGTTCGCCCGCCGGGATGTAGCGCTGGTCGTCGTGCTCGGCGTGACCCTTGCGGCGGTAGGTCTTGGCCTCGACGACGCAAGCGCCGCCACCGCCGCGCGCGAACTCGGCCGCGCGTTTCATGACTTCATAACACGCGACCACGTCGTTGCCGTCCACGACGTAGCCGGGGATGCCGTAGCCCGCGGCCTTGTCGGCGAGGTTGGCGACGGCCGTCTGCTTCGAGGTGGGCGTGGAGTACGCGTACCAGTTGTGCTCGGCGACGACGACGAGCGGGAGTTTCTGGACGGCGGCGAAGTTGAGCCCCTCGTGGAAGGCGCCGGTGCTCATCCCGCCGTCGCCGATGTAGGCGACCGCGACCGTGTCCAACTTCTGCATCCGCGCGCCGAGCACGATGCCCGTCATCACGGGGATCATGTCGCCGAGGTGCGAGATGGGGCCGACGAAGCCCTTCTGCATGTCGCCGAAGTGAATGTTTAAGTCGCGCCCTTCGGACGGCCCCCACGCCTTCGCCATGTACTGCGCGAAGATTTCCCGGGGCCGGATGCCTTTGACCAGCACCGCGCCGAGGTCTCGAATCAGGGGCGAGATGAAGTCCTGCTTTTGAAGCGCGTAGGCCGTGCCCACCGCGGTCGCCTCCTGACCCAGAGAGCGGAAGACGCCGCCGACGACCTTCGTCTGGCGGTAGAGGTTGACCAGACGCTCCTCGACAAGGCGCGTGAGTTGGAGCCAGCGGTACAGCTCAAGCAACTGCTCGTTCGTTAACGTCGTCTCGCCCGTGCAGATGACCTCGCCCCGCTCGTTCAAAGGTTCGGCGACCGACAGGGCTTCCGCGCGCGGCGGCGGGATGAAGACGAAGGGCTCGGCCGCGGCAGCGCTGCCGTTCGAGCCCCGCGTCTCTTTCGTCTTGCCCTTCGCGCCCTTGCCGGCGTTGGCCGGAGTTTTAGTCGTCATAGTTGAATCAAAGTTGAAGGCGGAGCGCGAGACAGTTCACCACGGAGACACAGCTTAAGCACACAGCTTCAGGTTTTAGCTGTGTCTCTTATGTCTCCGTGGTTAATTGCCTTCAGCATTACTTTCAAGATGGATGTAAAGAACGCCCCGAGCTAGAAATGAATCGTCAGCCCGTGGATGCCTTCGGCGGCCTCCATGATGGCTTCGGAGACGGTCGGGTGCGCGTGGATGACGGCGCCCAGTTCCTCGGCCGTCGATTCGAGGTGGAGCGCGACGATGGCCTCGTGGATGATCTCGGTCGCGTGCGGGCCGATGACGTGGACGCCCAGCAGCTCGTCGTACTTCGTCTCGCTCACGACCTTGACGAAGCCCTCCTCCTCGCCGAGGATGCGCGCCTTGCCCGACGCGCTGAAGGGGAACTTGGCCGCCTTCACCTCGTAGCCCAGTTCCTTCGCCTTCGCCTCGGTGAGGCCGACGGACGCGACCTCCGGGTCGCAGTAGGTGCAGGACGGGACGTGGCGGAGATTGATGGGCTGCGCCTTGTGGCCCGCGATCTGCTCGACGGCGAGGATGCCCTCCTTCGACGCGAGGTGCGCGAGCCAAGGCGTCGGGATCACGTCGCCGATGGCGTAGACGTTCGGCTCGCCCGTGCGGCAGAACTCGTCCACCTGAATCGCCCCGCGCTCGACCTTGATCTTCGTCCCTTCGAGCCCGAGCCCTTCGAGGTAAGGCATGCGGCCGACGGCCACGAGCAGCATCTCGGCTTCGAGCGTGATGTCGCCGCCCTTCGCGTCCTTGCCGCTGACGCACACGCCCGCGTCCGTCTTCTCGACCTTCTCAAGCTTCGTCCCCGGCAGGCACTTGATGCCGCGCTTGCGGAACGACTGCTCAAGCGCCTTCGACACCTCCTCGTCTTCGAGCGGCATGATGCGCGGGAGCAGCTCGACGAGCGTCGTCTCGGCGCCGAAGCGCGAGTAGACCGAGGCGAACTCGGTGCCGACCGCGCCCGAGCCCATGACGATGAGCGACTTGGGAACCCTTTCGAGTTCGAGGATGTGGTCGGAGTTGACGACGCGCTCGCCGTCGGTGTCGAAGCCGGGGATGGGGCGGACGACCGAGCCGGTGGCGATGATGATGTTCTTCGTGTCGATGACCTGGGCCTTGCCGTCCTCGCCCGTCACCTCGACCTTGCCCGGCAGCGCGAGCTTGCCCGTGCCCTTGAAGACCGTGATCGAGTTCTTCTTCATGAGGAATTCGATGCCCTTCGAGTTCTTCATCACGACCTTCTGCTTGCGCTTCTGCACGTCCTCGAAGGCGAGCCGCACCTCCGAGACCTGCACGCCGAAGTCCGCGAGGTCTTTGTGCGCCTTCTCGTAGTAGTGCGCCGACATCAGGAGTTGCTTGGTCGGGATGCAACCGCGCAGCGTACACGTCCCGCCGAGCCTCTTGTCCTTCTCGACGAGCGCCACCTTCAGCCCCAGTTGCGCCCCGCGTATCGCGGCCACGTAACCGCCCGGCCCCGACCCGATCACCGTCACGTCGAACTGTTCCGTAGACAAATTGGTTCTCCTCAGAAGGCAAGTGATAAGTGATGCGTGATGCGTGATAAGAGACAAGGCAAGGTGTCCCCTTGCTTCTTCTTATCACTTATCACTCATCACTTAATCCGAGTCATGAGTTGAAAAAGGAAGGCCGTCGTCCTTGCTGCGGTGTG
>CAXTSK010000429.1:772-4932 GCA_964246655.1 uncultured Pyrinomonadaceae bacterium | reverse complement strand
GCGCGGGCGCGCGCGCGGCGGACGGGGGGCGGACACGGGCAGTACCTCAAGCTCGTCGAGCGCATGCCGGGGCGGCTGCGCTTCGTGCCGAACGCGGGGCGTTTGCGCGACCTGAAGCATTACCTCTACCTCTTCTGCTACTTCCTACAGCCGACGCCTTCGAACATCACGTCGATGCTCCTCTACGCGCTGAAGCATTACGGCGGTGACGAACGTCTCTCGAAAGTGAGAGTGCCGCCGCCCGAGAGCGTGCCGGCCGTCGGCGTCTATCACCCCGAAGCCACAGACATCTTCGAGAGCTTCGAGTCGTACCGCCGCTGGTACGACTCGCGCGCGCGTAAGAATGGGACGCAGTCGCTCGAAGCGTCGAAGACGGTCGGGCTGCTGCTCATGCGGACGAACGTCGTAAGCGGGACGAGGCGGCACTATGACGCGCTCGTCCGCGCCGTCGAGCGCGAGGGGCTGGCCGTGCTCCCCGTCATCTCGACCTTCATGGACAACCGCGATGCGTGCTCAAGCTTCTTCGTCGAGGAAGGGAAGCCGCGCGTGAGTCAGATTGTTTCGTTGACCGGCTTCAGCTTCGTCGGCGGGCCGGCGATGAACGACAGCGAGGCGGCCGTCGAGTTTTTGAAGGGCTTGAACGTGCCTTTGCGCTCGGCCGTGAGCCTCGACGTGCAGACGATTGAGGCGTGGCGCGAGTCGCACACGGGGCTGAACCCCGTGCAGGCGGGGATGCAGGTCGCCATTCCGGAGATCGACGGGGCAACCGAGCCGTTCGTCTATGGAGGGATGCCGGCCGAGGGCGTCGAGCCCGCCGCGGTCGAAGAACGCTGCACGCGCGTCGCGCGGCGTTTGCGCCGCTGGAACCGGCTTCAGACCGAAGAGCGAAAGGGGTTGAAGGTCGCGCTCGTCCTCTTCTGCTTCCCGCCCAACAAGGGGAACATCGGGACGGCCGCGGACCTCGATGTCTTCCCGAGCCTGCATGAAGTCTTAACGCGCCTGCGCGTGGACGGGTACGACGTTGAGGTGCCTGCGGACGCGGACGCTCTGCGCGAGAGATTGCTCGGCGGGAACTCGGAGAGTTTCGGCGCCGTGGCGAACGTCGCGTACCGGATGAACGTCGAGGAGTATTTGCGGCTCTGCCCTTACGCCTCTGACATTGAGGCGGAGTGGGGCGCGGCGCCCGGAAGCATCAACACGTTCGGGCGCGACCTGTTGATTCAAGGGGCGCGCCTGGGTAACGCCTTCGTTGCAGTACAGCCTACTTTCGGTTACGAGGGCGACCCGATGCGTCTGCTCATGTCGCGCGGCGGTGCGCCGCACCACGGCTTCGCGGCGCTCTACACTTACCTTGAGAAGGTCTTCAAGGCCGACGCGGTCGTGCACGTCGGCACGCACGGGTCGCTTGAGTTCATGCCCGGCAAACAGGTCGGCCTCTCCGCCGAATGTTGGCCTGACCGCTTGATCGGAGAGCTGCCGCACGTCTATCTTTACAGCGTCAACAACCCGTCCGAAGGTTCGATTGCGCGGCGGCGCTCATACGCCGGGCTCGTCTCGTACCTGACTCCCCCGGTCGAGGACGCGGGTCTCTACCGAGAGCTCGCTTCACTGAAAGAACTCCTGCGCGCCTACCGCCAGTCGGCCGACGCGCGGGAGCGCGAACAGCTCTACTCGGCGATAGAGGAGAAGGCCGGCGCGCTTCACTTCGCCGCGGAGTAGGGAAGGGCTTCAAAGCGTTTCACGAATAAGGGAGGGGAGTATGTTTCGTCGTGTTCTCTTCGCGACGCTTTTCGTCGCCGCCTTCGCCTGCATCCTCACGACTGTTTCGTTCAACTCGAACACGTCAACGGTCGCGCGCGCGCAGACGGCCGACCCGCCGACGCTTGCGCTCGGCACGTCCGTCCATGGTTTCAGCGCGCCCATCGGCTTCGCGCACACGGACGACCGGACGAACCGCCTCTTCGTCGTCGAGCAGGGCGGGCGCATCCGCATCGTCAAGAGCGGCGTCGTCAATCCGTCGCCGTTCCTCGACATCTCGGCGCGCATCAGCACGGGCGGCGAACGCGGACTGCTCGGCCTTGCCTTCCCGCCGGACTACGCGCGCAAGGGTTACTTCTACGTCAACTACACGAACCCGGCCGGTAACACCGTCATCTCGCGCTTCCGTCGCAACCCGTCGGACGCGGACCAGGCCGACCCCGCCAGCGAGCAGATCCTTCTCACCATCGCGCAGCCCTTCGCCAACCACAACGGCGGGCAACTGGCCTTCGGCCCCGTCGATAAGATGCTCTACGTCGGCATGGGCGACGGCGGCGACGGCGGCGACCCCGGCAACCGCGCGCAGAACCCGGCGGAGCTGCTGGGGAAGATTCTGCGCATCGACACGGAGAGCGGGCGGCCCTTCACGTACACGTCGCCCTCCACGAACCCGTTCGTCAACACTTCGGGGTTTCGTCCTGAAATTTGGGCGCTCGGCGTGCGCAACCCCTGGCGCTTCTCGTTCGACCGCGCGAGCTTCGACCTCTTCATCGCGGACGTGGGGCAGGGCTTGTGGGAGGAGATAGACTTCCAGCCCTCCGCCAGCCACGGCGGCGAGAACTACGGCTGGCGTATCATGGAGGGGACGCACTGCTTCAACCCGAACCCTTGCAGCATGACGGGGCTGACCTTGCCCATCGTCGAGTACGACCACACGGGCGGGAACTGCTCCGTGACGGGCGGCTACGTCTACCGCGCCGACACTTACCCGCGCATGAAGGGGCTTTATTTCTACGGGGACTTTTGCAGCGGCCGCATCTGGTCTTTGAAGAGTAACGGGAGCGGCTGGCAGAACTCTCTGCTGCTCGACACTTCGATCCAGATCTCCGCCTTCGGCGAGGACGAGGCGGGGAACCTTTACGTCGCGAGCTACGGCACGGGCGAAATCTTCCCACTCGTGGACAACGGCCCCACAGTCCCCCCGGTCGTGACCCCGACGCCGGAAGTCCGCTTCGGCTTTGCGGTCAGCTCCCTGCCCGAGAACGGGGGCTCCGCCTCCGTGCCCGTCACCCGTACCGGAGACACGACGGTGGACATCTACGTCGATTACGCGACGAGTGACGGCACCGCCACTTCCCGCAAAGACTACACGCCCGCGCGCGGCACGCTCCACTTCGCGCCCGGCGAGACGCTCAAGCAGTTCAACGTGCTCTTCACCAACGACGACACCGACGAGTCGGACGAGACCTTCTCGGTGACGCTCAGCCACTTCGTCGGCAGCCGGGGAATACTTGAGGGAATCCCGTCCCGGGTCATCACGATTCAGGACGACGACGCGGCGACGAGCACCAACAACCCCATCGACCGCTCGGACTTCTTCGTCCGCCAGCACTACCTCGACTTCCTCAACCGCGAGCCCGACCCCGACGGCTTACAGTTCTGGGTTCAAGGTATCGAATCCTGCGGCGCGGACGCGGGCTGCCGCGAGGTCAAGCGCATCGATACCAGCGCCGCCTTCTTCCTCTCGATTGAATTTCAGGAGACCGGCTACCTCGTCTACCTCATGCACAAGGCCGCCTTCGGCAACGTGTCGGGGACGCCCGTGCCCGTCAGGTTCGACGACTTCCTGCGCGACGTACAGGAGATCGGCCGCGGCGTGGTCGTCAACCAGGGCGACTGGCGCGCGCAGCTCGAAGCCAACAAGCAGGCTTTCGTCAACGCTTTCGTTGACCGCGCTGCCTTCGTTAACCTCTATTCGACGGGGCAGACGCCGACGCAGTTCGTCAACGCGCTCAACACCAACGCGGGGCTCGCGCTCACGCCGGCCGAGGTGACAGATCTCGCCGCGCGCCTCGCCGACGGCCGCGAGACGCGCGCCACCGTCCTGCGCCGCGTCGCGGAGGACGCGGACTTCCGCGCCGCGGAGTTCAACCGCGCCTTCGTGCTGATGCAGTACTTCGGCTACCTCCGGCGCGACCCGGACGCCACGCCGGACACGAGCTTCGAGGGCTACACCTTCTGGCTCGGGAAGCTCAACGACAACGGCGGCGACTACCGCAAGGCGGAACTGGTCAAGGCTTTCATCTCGTCCATCGAGTACCGCCAGCGCTTCAGACAATAGAGGTCAGAGCCACCCCCGGGGTCGGGGGGGGGCGTTTTTTAACGGGCCAACCGGGGACACA
>CAXTSK010000429.1:0-762 GCA_964246655.1 uncultured Pyrinomonadaceae bacterium | reverse complement strand
GCGGGGGGGGGGCCTTTCTAACCCGCCCCCCCCGACCCACCCCCCCCCCCCGGAACCGGCGGGTGGTTCTGACCCGGTTGCGAGGCGCGTGTTATTGCCTTGCGGAACTCTGCGGCGGTGAGGCGGTGTTTGAAGACGTGCGTGCCGTCGATGAGGACGACGGGGATGTCCCAGCCGTAGCGGCGGGTTAATTCGGGGTCTGAAAGAATGTCCACCTCCTCGAAGGTGTAGAGCCGTTCGCAGCCCGCGCGGGCCATCTCCGCCTTCGCCTCGTCGCAGAGGTGGCAACCGGGTTTGGTGTAGCAGACGACGTGCGGTTTGACTGACATTTTCTGCCTCCCGAAGGCTCAAGTCCGGAGCGCTCCCGAGTCGCCAAACCCCGCCTTCGTAGTAAAAAATAAATCTTGCCACGCGGGGGGCGGAAAGGGTATAAAAGCTCCCGAAGCCAAGCCATTTTAATCGGTCATTTTGGCGCGGCGCACTTCATGTCACGCTTAAGCATTTGAATCCACGCGCGGAAAGTCGAGCTCACAGCTCTTCGACGGTGTATTGTACCGTCTCGCGCATGGCCTGCACCTGAAGCCTCGGCTTGTTGACGGTTCTCAAGTCAAAGCTAACTGAAAGGGAGGTCGCGGCGTGGATCAGAAAGACAATCCAACTCCGCCTGCCGGGAGTGCATCCGGCACTCAGGGGAACGAACAAGGGGACAAGACGGGGGTTGAAGAGCAGGCCGGAGGCGCGCATCCTTCGGTCTCAGACCTG
>CAXTSK010000428.1:0-4944 GCA_964246655.1 uncultured Pyrinomonadaceae bacterium | reverse complement strand
CTCTGCGTGTTCGTCCGCGCCGAATCCCGGCGGCTCGTGCCCTTCCTCGGCGAGGTGCGTCATGCGCGCGAAGTCGAGACGCTCTAAGGGCGTCGCGCCCTCGGCCGTCAACTCCTTGCCGATGCGCTGCTCGTCCTCGAAGCCGCGTATCTCGTGGCAGCCGGCGCAGCCGTACTGCTTGACGAGCGTCTTGCCCTTCTCCACCAGACGCGGGTCGTCCATGTAGGAGGCGTCCGGGTACTGCGCGGCGGGCGCGAGCGAGACGAGGTAGGTGGCGATGTCGCGCGCGTCCGGGTCGGCGAGGCGGAAGTTCGGCATCACCGTCATGTTCTGCACCTGTAGCTCGGCGTTGTCTTTGGGGCAGCGCGAGTGCTTCACGGTGTCGAAGACGAAAGGCTTGCCTTCCTTCGCGTAGTCCTCCGGCGTCAGGTCGCGCTTATGCGTCGGGCAGTAGGGCGCCCAGCGCTCGCGCGGGTTGTGCACCCAGCGGACGACGTAGTCGTAGTTCTCCTTCTGCCCGACCTTCGTCAGGTTCGCGGCGAAGTCGCCGCCGATTTTCTGGTCGCCCTCGCCGATGGAGTGGCAGGCCAGACAGCCGCGCGTCTTGAACAACTCCTCGCCGTGGCGCGCGTCGCCCTGCGGCTGCGTCGCGACGCGGCCGTCGTAGGCCGACTGCCAGAGGAAGGCGGCGATGGCCTTGCGCTCCTCGTCCTGCGTCGAGGCGGGGACGATGTTGCCCTTGCTCGCGTCCTCCTTGCCGGAGAGATACCAGAAGCTCGGCATCTTCGTGCCGGGGCGGAACGCCTGCGGGTCTTTGAGCCACTCGGGTATCCACTCCTTGCGGAGCTTCAGACGCACGTCCTTGAGGTTCGGCCCGACCTTCTTCTGATCCTGCATCAGGTAGCCGGCCTGCGTGTTGAGCTGGTCGATTTTGGCTTCGAGCTGGCTGTTGGAGACGACCAGACTTTCGGCGCGCGCGAGGAGTTCCGCGGCGCGCGTGTCCGAGACGCCGGGCGCGGAGGAGTCGGCGCGCGCGACCTTCGCCTCGTGCTCGTTCGCCGTGACTTCGTCTTCGAGCTGCTTGATGAGCTGTCGCGTGTTCGTGAGCGCGTCCGACTCGCGGTCGAAGCCCTCGTAGCGGTGGCAGCCGACGCAGCCGCGCTGGTAGAAGAGGTCTTTGCCCTGGTTCAGGACGCTGGCGCCTTGCAGCACGCGGTCGGCCGAGTGGCACTGGTTGCAACCGGCCTCTGTGTTCTCCTTCTTGAAGAGCGGGTGGAGCCAGAAGCGGTTCTCGCCGTGCCCCTTCTCGATGGAGGTCGTGGCGCGGCCGTTGCCCCAGTGGCAGGAGGAGCAGCCGAATTTCTCAGGGTCGTGGTGCTTGAGCAGCTCGCTGTCCGGGTGGCTGACGAAGGCGCGTGCGAGCGCGTCGGGGCGGCTCAACCTGCCGCGGTTGAGCGGCACCATGTCCGAGGCGCGGATCGGGATGGGCGAGCGGATGCCGAGGTGACACGACTCGCAGCGATCCACGACCATGTCGCCCTTGTAGTTGATCTGCTTCATCCCGAAGTCGAAGTTTTCGAGCGACGTGCGCGTGAGATTGACCTGCTGCGCCGTGACTTCGGTGACGTTGTTTTTCAAATACTCGTCGCGCTGCCGTTCGAGATCGCCCGCGGGCTTCAACTTCTCGCCCTTGTCGGCGAGCAGTCGCCCCCTCTCGTCCTTGAGCGAGACGTACATCGTCTCAAGCTCGTTGAAGTTCAGCTCGCGCTTCTGCGTCCCCTTCCCGCCGCCGTCGGCCGGGAGGTAGACGGCCGCCTTCTCCGCCTTCATCGCGTCGAGGTCGCGGCGCAGGCTCTCCTTCTTGCTCCCCGTCGCCTGCTCGACGTTGTAGCTGGCGAGCGAGATGCGGCCGCGGCGATCCTGGAAGTTGTCGGAGATGGCGTTGAGTTGGTCGTCGATGGCGGCGACGCGTTTGTCGATCTGCGTCAGCTCGCCCGCGGCCTGCTCGCGCGCGGCCTTGGCCTCGGCGTCGAGCCGCTTGTATTCGGCGCTCTGCTTGACCTCCTTCTCCGACATGAAGCCGCGCTTCTGGAGGCGGTTGAGGTAGCGGTCGTAGCGCTTGACGAAGGACTGCTGGTACGACTTCCACGGGCGCATGCCGTAGACCTCGTCGTAGAGCGACCAGGCGAGCACGCCCGTCAGGAGCAGCGCCGAGACGAGCATGACGGCGCTCGTCGAGCGGCTCACGATGGGGTCGGGCGCCGGGGCGTCGGGGTCGCGCTTAGCCAGCTTGCCGGAGTCAGGAGTCTCAGCCACGGGAATGAATCCTCCGCTCGAAGTCCCTTCAGACGTTGAACCAGGGAGTGACCCAGATGTATTTGATGGTGAAGAGCAGGCGCAGCAAAAGCTTCACCGGGAAGAGCCAGAGCACCGAGATGGCGAAGAACTGGAAGGTCAGGTATTGAAGAATACTCGTCCGCGCCAGCAGCTTCTCTTCAAACTCGCCGTTCTTCGTCGCCCAGCCCTTCAGACCCTTGAAGGATTTCAAGTCCGCCCATTCCAGCCTCCTCCTCAGCATCAGCCAGTGGAAGAAGAGGCCGCCCACCAGGAAGACCGCCCCGACGACCAGCGCGCCGAAAATCGCCTTCCACGGGTAGAGGTTGAGGAACGGCAGGCCCCAGCCTGCGACGATCTCGTGCAGGTCGCGGTTGCGGTCGAAGACCACGCGGTTGTGATCCCACGTCTGCCCCGGCCAGAACCAGATCCACCCCGGCCCGCGGATGAACGTCCCGATGATGATGAGGATGATCCACATGAAGAAGCCCCACAGGAACATCGAGACGGCGAACCGCCGCTGCCGCCACGAGTAGTAACCGTTCCCCAAGGGGTTCGAGTCCACGTACGGGAAGACCATCAGCCCGACGAGGAGCAGGCTCGGCATGACCACGCCCGCGATCCACGGGTCGAAGTAGACGAGCATCTCCTGAAGGCCGAGGAAGTACCAAGGCGCCTTCGAGGGGTTCATCGTCAGGTTCGGGTTGGCCGGCTCTTCGAGCGGCGCGTTGAGGAGGATCGACCAGACGAAGAGGATGATCGTGACGATGATGGCGGCGAGGAACTCGATGCGGACGAGATAGGGCCAGACGTGCAGCTCGCGCGCCCAGCCCGGCCGCCAGGGCAGCGTCTTGCGATGATGCGTCTTGGCGAGCGCGGGGTCGGCTTCCAGCTCTCCGACGAGCCGGTCGTTGTCCTTCGACTGCTTGAGCCCCAGCCAGGTGAAGAAGACGACGAGCGGGATCATCGCGACGATGGGGATGTTGTCCGGCGTCGAGCTGATCTTCCAGAGCTGCCCCCAGTCGTCAACCAGCAGCGCCAGGACGCCCAGCACCACGGCCGCGACGACCACCCAGAGCAGCCAACGGTTGCTGCGGGGCCGCGGGATTGCCATTGACATTGACAGTCTCTCCTCGTAACCCGAGTTCAAAGTTGCAAGTTCGAAGTTCAAAGTTAAAGACCGAGGTTTTCGACTTGAAACTTTGAACTTGAAACTTTGAACTATTTCTTAACCGCCTTCATCTCGTTCTCAAGCATGACGGGCGCGGGGCCTGAGATGCCGCCGTCCTTGCGGATGCGCCAGAAGTGGACGGCCATGAAGAGCGAGGCGACGACGGGGATGCCGATGCAGTGCCAGATGTAGGAGCGGAGCAGAGCGTTCGCGTCCACGATGGAGCCGCCGAGCAGGCCGAAGCGCACGTCGTTGAACGGCGTCATGCCGAGCTGCGGCCCGAATGGGCCTTCGCTGCCTAAGCCCGGCGTCGCGCGCGCCATGTTCGTCCCCACCGTCACCGCCCAGAAGCCGAGCTGGTCGTCCGGCAGGAGGTATCCCGTGAACGAGAGCAGCAGCGTCAGCACGAGGAGCACGACGCCGACGCACCAATTGAACTCGCGCGGCCGCTTGTAGGAGCCCGTCAGCACGACGCGGAACATGTGGAGCCACGTCGTGATGATCATCAGGTGCGCCGCCCAGCGGTGCATGTTCCGCAGCAGCTTGCCGAACGGCACGTCGTGTTCGAGGTAGAGGATGTCCCGGAACGCCTGCACCTTCGTCGGGTGGTAGTAGAACATGAGGAGGATGCCGGTGAAGGTCAGCACGATGAAGAGGTAGAAGGTGATGCCGCCCATGCCCCACGTGAACGAGTAGCGCGTGGCGTCGCGGTTGACCTTTGCCGGGTGCAGGTGGAGGAAGACGTTCGAGAGGATGGCTAAGGAACGGTTGCGCGGGTCGGAGCGGTCGTGCGAGACGCGGAAGATGGACTTCCAGAGCTGCGTCTGCTGCGGGTCTTTGTAGGTCTTGGCCTCGGCCTCGGCGCGCTCCTTCAGTGCCACGCCCTGCGCGCGTGCGCGCGCCGCGAGCCCCGCGCCTCTGCCCTTCGGCGCGAGCTGCCCGTCGCCGTCCCCGTCGGGTCGTTCAGGCTCCATATGTTCCTCCACAAAGCCCTGACGTTTTCGAGAGACCGAACACCGGCCTGCCTTTTAAGACTTGCGCCCCCGTCCGTCAGACAGGGATGAATGCGCCGGGGTCGTCGAAGTGTTTCGTGCCGCCCTTCGGCCAGTCGTAGAGCTTGCCGACGTTGACGACGACCTGCCCCTCCGCGTCGAGCTTGACCTCGGCGCGATCCATCGGGCGCGGCGCAGGCCCCTCGAAGTTGACGCCCTCGCTGTCGTAGCCGCTGCCGTGACACGGGCACTTGAATTTGTTTTCGCTCGAACGCCAGTCCGGCGTGCAACCGAGATGCGTGCAGCGCGCGTAGATGACGAAGAGGCGGTCGGAAGTTTTATCCACCCAGATGCGATACTGTTGCTGCCACTTCGTATCAACGCCGATGCCGTAGTCGGACGGAAAGCCGATGCGAAAGACGCTCGCCGGTTCAAAAATCGCGCGCG
>CAXTSK010000427.1:0-4974 GCA_964246655.1 uncultured Pyrinomonadaceae bacterium | reverse complement strand
GTGCGAGACGGCGTCGAGCGCGACACCGACCGCGCGCTCGCGTCGGACGCGCTCCAAACTCTGAAAGAACTCGTCGCCGCATCTTCTTCAACCGACGCCGCGGGCAGGCTCGAAGCGGTTGACCGCGTGCTCGACTCGCTGCCGCGCGACCGGGCGCACCAACTCCTGCGCGGTGCGCGCGACGCCTTCCGCGACAGCCTCTACTGGCAACACAGAGCCGCGCCCGCCCTCGCGCTCGTCATCGACGTAGGCTCCTTCACCCCGCGCGGTGAACTCCCCCGCATGCGCCTGCGCGCCGACGACGCCACACATGCCGCACAAGCCAACCTCTGCACCGCACTCAAGTTTATTGTTAAGGCAGAAGAAGAGTTGAAGCAGTAGCCCGACCGTGAGGGAGGGCGTGTGTCTTACGACGTAGCGCCCTGCGTTTGTTGAGACGCCCTCCCTCACGGTCGGGCTACTGCCACAAAGTCGGCCAGCGCCTCGCGCCAGTGGCGGAGGGGCGGGAGGCCGATTTCGGCGGCGGCCGTGCAGCGGAGCGGCGAGTAGCGCGGGCGGCGTGCGGGTCGTCGGACTTCGGATTCGGTGACGGTCTCTATCAAATGCGCAGCCTCTTCTTCGTCGAGCCCGGCGAGGCGCGCGGCCTCACGCGCGAAATCTTCGTAGGTGCAGACGCCCTCGTTGACGACGTGGTAGAGGCCGAACCGGCCCGTACTCATAATCTCTTCGACCCTTGAGACGAGGTCTTCGACGTAGGTCACGCTCGCCCAAGTGTCTTTGATGGCGCGGACGCCGCGGCCCGCCGCAAGTTCCCGGTGCGCCGTCGAAAGAAAGCTCTCCTTCCCCACCCCGAAGACCCAGGAGGTGCGCACGACGTAGCCGCGCGGGTTGGCCCCAAGCGCCGCGCGCTCGCCCTCCTCCTTCGTCCGGCCGTAGACGTTGATGGGGCGCGGCTCGTCACGCTCGCCGTAAGGCTCTCGGCCTTCGCCGTCGAAGACGTAGTTGGTGCTGAAGTGCAGGAACTCCGCGCCGACTGACGCGGCGGTTGCGGCCAGCATACGAGGCGCCTCCGCGTTGACGGCGCTCGCCTTCGCCGGGTCGCGCTCGCATTCGTCCACGCCGAGCACGGCGCAGTTGACGACGAGCTGCGGTCGCTCCTCGTTAATAAAACGCCTGACCGCGGCGGCGTCCGTCACGTCCAACTCAACACGACGAGGCGCGAGCACTTCATGCTCCCGCACTAACCTGCGCGCGAGGCACCCGCCCACCAGACCGCCCGCGCCCGTGATGATGATCTTCATGTTTTTAAGAGAGGTGTGCGAGGCGGTTGCGAGCCTTGGCGATCTTGCGCGTGAGGGTGGCGGCCTGCTCCGCGAGTGCGTCGCGGCCGTGGCGCGCCTCCTCGGCCGTCGAGAGCATGAGATGGTAGAGCCTGTCCTGCTTGAGCCGCTTGATGCCGAACTCGATGGTGATGAGTTCTTCTTTCAAGTAGACGAGCCGTGCGGCCGCGTCCTCGGGCACTTCGTCGCGGGCGGCCGACGCGCAGTAGGACTGTAGCTGCTCGTCGTCGAGGAGCGTCGATAAGCTCTCCACGTCGCCGTCGCGGTAGGCGCGGCTGGCCTCGGCCATGATGGCGTGCCGGCGGCGCGCCTCCTCCTCGTCGGCCGCGTGGTCGGGGTGGAACATGCGCGCGACCGACCAGAAGAGTTTGCGCAAGCCGCCCTTGCCCGGCGCGGCCGAGGGCGCGGTGCCTTCGAAGTCGGGGCGCCCTTCCGCCTCATCCTCTTCGTCTTCGAGCCCGGCGAGCCTCGACTCGGCGCGACGTATCTCGGCTTCGACCTCGGCCAGCTCGGCCAGGCGACTGCCGACCGTCCGCGCGTAACGCTCCTTGAAGTCGCGGAACCCCTCCTGCAACGCCGACAGCTCCGCCTGCCGCTCTTCGAGCAGCGCCGCCAGACGCTCCGCCTCGGCCGCCGCGTCCGGCGCCTTCCCGTTAACCGTCGCGGGTTGAAGCTGCACGGTCATAGCTTTTTGCGTAAACCGTGAACCGTAAACCGTGACAAGATAATTCAAGCCCTTCTTGTCACGGTTTACGGTTCACGATTTACGCTCTTCACTATAACAGCACACTCCGGCCCTCGTCGCGAGGGGCGGGCAGAGTGCGGCCGGCTGGTGGCGATCCGGGCTTCCGTTTGTGCGTGACTGTCAGGCGGGAGAGGGCCGTCCGGTTCCCTTCAAACCGGGCGACCTTCGGGCGCTTATGGCGTGATGAGCCCTTTCTTGATGTTGCGCTGCCACGCCTCGAAATTCTTCACGCGCCGCTTGGCCTGCTTACGGGTCAAACGCATCTTGTCGGCCACGAAGTTGATGCGCTCAGTGCGGTCGAGCTTCTTGTTGTGCGGGACGCCGGGGGCCTGGAGGTATATCTCGTAAGCGCGCTTCCACTCTTCCTTGACATCCTCGGTCGCCTGCTTGCCGCGTAACTCTGGCATTGTCTGTTTCGTTCTCCAACGGGGAATTTGGAACTATGTCCGGGATTATACTGCACACACTGTTTAATCTACCACACTCGCTTTGTAAAGTTTCGTGAGCGTGTCTCGCGCAAGTTGCCACTAAGCTTGCAAAGGATCTTCGGGCCACGCGTGTCGCGGGTAGCGCCGCCCCAGCTCGCGCCGCACCGAAGGGTAGTGGCGCGACCAGAAGCCCGCGAGGTCGGTCGTCACCTGCACGGGGCGCTGGCTCGGCGCGAGCAGTTGCAGAACTAACGCGACGCGCCCCGCGGCGATGCGCGGCCCCTCGCGCATGCCGAAGAAGTCTTGCAGGCGCGAGGCGACCGAAGGCGTCTGGCCGCGCTCGTAACGCACGCGCGCCTGTCTTCCGCGCGCGAGCGCGACCCGCTCCGGCGCCATCTGCGCGAGCAGGCGCGACTGCTCCGGCGTGAGCCTCCGCCGGAGGACTTCCAGAAGCCCTCCGCCGCGCGCCGCGTCCCTCAACTCGGCGAAGCTGCGACGGCCTTCGCACAACTCCGAGAGCGCGGCACGAACGTCTTCATCATTCAACTCCGGAAGTGCTGCTTCGTCGAACGTGCGCGCGACGAACTCGACACGCGCGAGGAAGCGCTCGGTCTCTTCCGGGTCCGCAAAGGCTTGCGGGCCGACGCTGAGCGCGGCCTCGGCGAGCGCCCGCGTCACCTCCGGGCCTTCGGCGCGCGGCGCGCGCCACTCGTCGATGACGAGCTGATCGTACGTGAGACGGCGCAGGAGTTCGACGCGCTCTCCCTGCGCGTTCCAGCGCGCCTCGGTCTTCTCTGCGAGCGCGTCGGAGAAGAGGTCGAGCAGCCAGTCGGGCTCGACTTTGCTCGCGAGGCGCACGACGGTCTTTGCCGCTCGCGTCGGCGTGCGCGCCGCGTCGCCTCGCCCCTCCGCGTCCACGGCGACGAGGAACTCGGCCGCGCGCACGACGCTCTCCGGCGCAAGCTCGGCCGTGCCTCCGCCCGAGAGGAGGAGTTCGATTGACGCCCCGTGTTCACTCGTCTTGGCGCGCCGACGCACGACGCGGTCGGGGTAGCCCGAGAGGATGGAGACGAGCAGCTCCGTCTCCTTCTCGTCGGACAGCCCGACGCCGCCTCCTGCTTTCTCAAAAGGGAGGCGGAGCATTCGTCGCAACTGCCGGCTCACGCGCTCGACCGCGCGCACGGCGTTGGGTTCGAGGTCGAGCGCGCGCAGCCGTTCGGCCGCGAAGCCCTGCGCCTCCGCCCGTGTGAAGAGGTCGAGCAGTTCGAGCAGGTCTGAGGAGCCGTGCGTCTCCGCGGCGCGGCGGGCGTGCGGGGCTTCGCGCTCACGAACGTTTTGACGATTGACGAAGCTGATGCGGCCGGCGCGTATGTCTCGTTCACTGATGAGCGCAGCGATGATGCAAGCCTCGCGCGCGACGCCGCGCGACTCGGCCTCGACGACGATGCGCGCGAGGCGCGGGTGCAGCGGCAGACGCAGCATCGAGCGCCCCAACGTCGTCACGCTCCCCTCCGCTTCAATCGCGCCGAGCCTGCGCAGCAAGACTTCGGCGGCTTCGAGCGCTTCCGCCTGCGGAGACTCGAACCACTCGAACTCTCGCAAGTCGCCGACGCCTGCCGCGCGCAACTCAAGCACGGACTCGGCGAGGTCGAGCCTGCGCACCTCCGGCGTCTCGTGCTCCGGCCTCGCGCCGAAGTCCTGCGCCGTGTAGAGGCGCAGGCAGCGACCCTCGCGCGTGCGACCGGCGCGGCCCGCGCGCTGCACTGCGCTCGCGCGGCTCACGCGCGCGACCTGAAACTGTGGCAACCCGGACCACGGCGAGTGTGTCGCCACGCGCGCGAGCCCCGAATCGACGACGGCCGCCACGCCCTCTATCGTCACCGAAGTCTCCGCGACGTTGGTCGAAAGAATCAGCTTCCGCCGCTCCGTCCGTCCCACCGCCGCGTCCTGCTCGGCCGCGGGCAGCTCGCCGTGCAGAGGCAGGACGAGCAAGTCGGCTTCGGCCGCGACGCGCTCGCACTCGGCCTGCGCACGCCTGATCGACGCCGCGCCCGGCAGGAAGACGAGCACGTGCCCGTCCAAACCTTCCGACACGAGCCGCCGCACGGCCGCCTCGACCTGAGCTTCCAAGGGCCGCTCGTCGTGACGCGCGAGGTGTTCTACGGAAACGTCGAAGCGGCGGCCTTCCGATCTCAACACACCGCGCAGTCGTCCAGGTAGCGCGCGACGGGCGCGGCGTCGAGCGTCGCGGACATGGCGACGAGCTTGAGGTCGGGCCTCGAACTCTTCTGAAGTCTTCTGAGCAGCGCGAGCGCGAGGTCTGCCTGCAAGTGCCTCTCGTGAAACTCGTCGAGGACGACGCACCCGACGCCCTTCAACTGCGGGTCTGCCAGCAGCCTTCTCGTCAACACGCCCTCGGTCAAAAATCGCAGGCGCGTGGCGGGACCAGCGACCTCCTCGA
>CAXTSK010000426.1:0-4974 GCA_964246655.1 uncultured Pyrinomonadaceae bacterium | reverse complement strand
ATCCCCCGCCAAACATTTAGAGACGAGCCGCAAGCACGCGCGCCCTTTGCGCTAAGCCGTAATGAGAGGAACGTCCCGGGCGTCTGGTGAGAGCCGACGCCCGGGACGTTCTTTGTGAGGCGACCTCAAAGCACGTTGAGGAAGGCCGGGAGGTCTGCGCGCCCCTCGTCCGTGAAGGTGAAGCCGAGGAGCGGGTTCCTGTTACCGGTGAGGTCTTCGTGAGAGTCAGTTGGCCGTGCGGTAGAAGTAGTACTCGGCCGTGTAAGGCACCTCCCTCTGCTCGCCAATGGCCGAGCCGGGGCCGGTCGGAGTCAGGCCGCCCGTCGTGTTGGTGCGCTGGATGTAGGTCGTCGAGTCGAGGATGCCGGGGCCGTCGGCCGAGACCGTCCGGAGCAGCAGCCACGGGATGGCGTTCGCGTCCGGCGTGCAGCCGTCCACGCGGGCCGCGACGACCCTGCCGCCGCCGTTGCTCTTCCAGGTGGGGCCGACGTAGTGAATGCCGACCTCGCCCAGGAAGTAGCGGTTGGCGTACAGCTTTGCCATCGGCGCCACGAAGTCCCACGTGGCGCCGTTCCACTTGTAGATCTGCACGCCCTTGGCGTAGACGTGGAAGAAGACCTTGTTCCCCTCCGGCACCCGCACGTTGACGCAGGGCAAGTCCGGCGTGCGGCGGTCGTCGTCGTCGGCCGCCAGCGCGTTCGTCGCGGCCGTGAGCGTGAGCAGCGCGGCGGCGAGCAGGATGAAGAATCTAGTGATGATATTTGATTTCACGTAGCGCATGATTTTCTCCTTAACTATTGGAATCGGTCGGTTCACGTTTCGGTAAGGCCGAGACGGCGGCGGGATGAAAGATGAAAGTGCCGTCCGTCTCGACTTACCCTGCTTCTCAATCGGCGGCCGCCCTGCCGACACGAACGGGCAGGATCATCGGCACGCGCTTCTGATAGCGCCTGTACTCGTCACCGTGCGCGCGCACGAGGTCTCGCTCTTCGAGTCGTATCGCGAAGAGGATGTAGAGGGTCGTCATGACGGCGAAGAAGAGGTGCGCGGCCGTCATCGTCGGCGTCGCCCAGAAGGCGAAGAGCCAGCCGAGGTAGAGCGGGTGCCGGACGTGCCGGTAGAAGGCCGGCGTCTTGAACGGCAGGTGCGTATACTCCCTCCCGCGCAGGAAGAGGTAGACGTGCCTGAGCCCGAAGAGGTCGAAGTGGTTGATGAGGAACGTGCTGCTCAACACCAGCAACCAGCCCGTCACGCACAGGCCGTGGAGGACGAAGCGTAACGCCTGCCCCTGCACGTCCCAGACGACCCCGCCCAGCGGCCGCCACTGCCAGAAGAGGAGGATGAGGGAGAGTGAGGAGAGGAGCACGTAGGTGCTGCGCTCGGCCTGCTGCGGGATGAGGCGCGTCCAGGCGCGCTTGAACCGCGGGCGCGCCATCAGGCTGTGCTGGACGGCGAAGAGTGAGAGCAGCGCCGCGTTTATCAGAAGGGCTGCGCCGAGCGGGCCGGAAGCCCCCGAGTCGATTGACTTCGGCACGTACAGGTTGCCGACGAAGCCGACCGCGTAGAGGAACGTGCCGAAGAAGACGAAGTAAGAAATGACGCCGTAGATGAAAGTCGCGATTCTGTCGATCATGAAAATCTCAATCTCCTTTCTCCAAACACGAAGGGGGAAGTTGCCGAACCCGGCCGCGTATTACCGCCGGGTCGGAAAATTTTTGACGGAAAAATTTTTAACCTCTTCGTGATCCCCTTCGCCGACGATTTACGCGTTATCGTGCGGAGGGCTTATGTCGCGTTCCCTCCGACACGCCCCGCGACCTCGCCGAACCGACTTGCCACAAGAGGGTTCGTCACATGACCTACACGCTCCGCGTCGCCCTGTGTCTTTTGTCTCTGGGCCTTTGCCTCTTCAGCCCCGCCCTTGCACAGTCGCAAACGGTTTCCAGCTCGTCCGTCACGCCCGAGGTGAATGAGTTGGCCGCGGCGTTGACGCGCGCCAAGTCGGAGGAGGAGCAGGAGCGCCTGCTGGCGGGCGACAAGGATTTGAAGGGCGGGCAGCTCCTCGCCGCGTTGAAGGGGATGGCACACCCTTTAATCCAGAAGGGCGAGTACGCGGAGGCGGCGCGAATCTCGAAGCTGGCCGTCCGCGTCGCCGAGCGGGACGGGGACCGCGCGCGGCTCGGGAACGCGCTGTGCGACCTCGGCTCGGTCTACAGCCATCGGAACCCGCCGACGGGGGCTTTGGAGCAGCTTGAGAAGAGCCTCTTGATTTTCGAGGAGGTGGGCGACAAGCGCGGCAAGGCGCGCGCGCTGCAAGCGTTGGGCGTCACCTACGACACGCAGCGGCGGTTCGAGCAGGCGGTAGAGGCTTACGAGCAGAGCCTTGCGCTCAGCGAAGAGGTCGGCGACAGGAACCTGACGGCCCTCACCTTCAACAGCCTCGGCGTGGCGCACTCCTCAATCGGGCACTACGAACTCGGCCTTGAGTTCTTGCAGAAGAGCCGCGCCCTCAGCGAAGAGTTGAACGACAAAGACACGCTCAACATGGCGCTGAGTAACATCTCCATCTACTACTCCGCCCGCGGCCGCTACGGCGAGGCGCTGGCCTACCTGCACAAGAGCCTCAAGGTCATCGAAGAGATGGGCGACGCGGCCGACCGGAGGAGCCTCGCCTACAAGTATCAGAACGTCGGCCTCGTCTACAGGCGTCAGGGTCGCCTCGACCAGGCGCTCGCCTACGCGCAGAAGAGCCTCGCGATTCTGGAAGAGATTGACGACAAGTTCGGGGTCGCCAACCTACAGAACAACATCGGCGTCATCTACAAGTCGCAGGGACTCGCCGAGCAATCGCTGGGGTGGTTTGAGAAGAGCCTGCGAGGCTGTGAGGAGTTGAAGCACAAGCCGTGCGCCGCGCGGAGCCTGAACAACATCGGCGACGCGTACCGCCTACAGGGGCGCTACGAGCAGGCGGAGGAGGCGCTGTCGAAGGGGCTCCGCCTACGCGAGGAGGGGCGCGACCGTGGGGCGGTCGCGCTGTCGCTGAACAACCTCGGCCGCCTGTATCAGGATGAAGGCAGGCACGCGGAGATGCTCGAAGTCAGCCGCCGCGCCGCCGAGATCAGCGAAGGACTCAACGACCCGGAGGAGCTTTGGAAGGCGCAGGAGCGCGTCGGCCGTGCGCTGCGCACGCAGAATCAAACGGCCGAGGCGCGCCGGAGCTTTCTCGCCTCCATCAAGACGGTCGAAGCCCTGCGCCGCCAGGTCGCGGGCGGCGAACAGCAGCAGCAGAGCTTTCTTGAGAACAGGCTCTCGCCGTGGCTCGGCATGGTCGAACTGCTCGTCTCGCAGAAGGAGTACGCGGAGGCTTTGAGCTTCGCCGAAGCGTCGAAGGCGCGCGTGCTGCTCGACGCGCTGCAAGGGGGACGCGCGGGCCTGCGCCAGTCTCTCTCTCAAGCCGAGCGACAGGCGGAGGAGGAGCGGCGGCTGAAACTCGTCTCGCTCAACTCGCGGCTCACGGGCGAGGCGCGGGGCGACAAGCCCGACCCCGCGCGCGTGGCCGCATTGAGGGACGAGGTCGAGCGGGCGCGTCTCGATTACGAGGACTTCGAGACGCGGCTGTACGCGTCGCACCCCGAGTTGAAAGTCCAGCGCGGCGAAGCGCCGGTCGTGACGGCGGGGGAGATCGCGTCGCTACTGCCGGACGACGCGCGCGCTCTGCTTGAGTACGTCGTGGCCGACGACGCGACCTACCTGTTTGCCGTCACGAAGGCGGCGGGGAAGTCGGAAGCGGACGTGCGCGTCTACACGCTGCCGGTCAAACGTGAAGAACTCGCAAAGCAGACCGAAGCCTTTCGTCAACAGCTCGCCGGGCGCGACCTCGGCTTCCGCGTCTCGGCCGTCAAGCTCTACGAGCTTCTGCTCAAACCGGCCGAGGCGCAACTGCGCGGCAAGACGAGCCTCGTCATTGCTCCGGACGGCACGCTGTGGGACTTGCCGTTTCAGGCTTTGCTGAACGGCTCGAACCGCTTTGTGCTCGAAGAGGCGGCGGTCGCCTACGCGCCCTCGCTGACGGTGCTGCGCGAGATGTCGAGGCGACGTAAGGAGCGGGGCTCGGAGTCCGCGCCCGCGACTCTGCTGGCCCTGGGGAACCCTTTGCCCGGGAAGGATTCGGGCGGCGCGTCGGCGCTGCGCGGCGGGAAGCTCGAAGCGCTGCCGGAGGCGGAGCAGGAGGTTAGGGCGTTGGGTCGTCTCTACGGCGCTTCGCGGAGTAAGGTCTACACGGGCGCGGAGGCGCGCGAAGATCGTTTTAAGGCCGAAGCCGGACAGGCGAGCATCATTCACTTCGCCGCGCACGGGCTGGTCAACAACGCCTCGCCCATGTATTCGAACCTCGCGCTGGCCGCGGGCGGCGCGGGCGAAGACGGGCTGCTCGAAGCGTGGGAGTTGACGCGGCTCGACCTGAAGGCAGACCTCGCGGTGCTCTCCGCCTGCGAGACCGCGCGCGGGCGCACGGCCGCGGGCGAAGGCATGATCGGACTCTCCTGGGCGATGTTCATCGCGGGCGTGCCCTCGCTCGTCGTCAGCCAGTGGAAGGTCGAGTCGGCCGGCACGCGCGAGCTGATGGTCAACTTCCACCGCGGCCTCATCTCCCCGACGACGAAGCTGACGAAGAGCGAAGCCCTGCGCCAAGCGGCCCTCAAGCTCTTGAAGAACCCCGAGACCAACCACCCCTTCTACTGGGCCGGCTTCGTGCTGGTGGGCGAAGGCCGCGCCCGACCTGATTTCCGCCTCCGCGGCTCAAGGTTCCGTCTCTGAGGAGGAAATTTCCTTTCCGGGGAAGGAAAATTCCTTCTCAAAGACGGAACCTTCCTTGTCGGAGGGGGAAAATTCCATCTTTAAGAAGGAAAATTCCTTTCCCGAGGAGAAATTTTCCTCCAAAAAGAGTCAACTTTCCTCCTTAGAGAAGGGAATTTC
>CAXTSK010000425.1:4617-4976 GCA_964246655.1 uncultured Pyrinomonadaceae bacterium | reverse complement strand
TCGTCGCGCCGATCGTCGCGCCGGTCGCGCAATTCGTCGCGCCGGTCGTGAAGCTGCGCGAGGTGACGCGGCAGGTGACGAAGGGCGACCTCTCCGCGCGCGTCGGCCCGCGCCTCGGCGGTCGGCGCGACGAGCTGGCGGCGATGGGTCACGACTTCGACGAGATGGCCGCGCGCATCGAGACGCTCCTCGGCGCGCAGACGCGACTGTTGCGCGACATCTCGCACGAGCTGCGCTCGCCGCTCGCGCGTCTGTCGGTCGCGCTCGACCTCGCGCGCAAGCGCGCGGGGCAGGCCGCGGCCGGCGACCTCGACGGCATCGAGCGCGAGGCCCCGCGGCGCACCGCGGTGTTCGGCCAG
>CAXTSK010000425.1:0-4596 GCA_964246655.1 uncultured Pyrinomonadaceae bacterium | reverse complement strand
CGAACAATTCGACCGCACCGCGCGCGGGCGCGAGGTGGCGGCCGACGCCGACTTCGAGGCGCAGGGCCGTAACAGCTCCGTCGTCGTCGAGGAGTGCGACGGGTGCGCGGCGAAGGGCACGCCGCCGCTGCTGAGGAGCGCGGTCGAGAACGTCGTGCGTAACGCCGTGCGCTACACGCCGGAGGGCACGGCGGTAAAGATTTCGTTGCGCTGCCGGCGCGAGAACGGCGGGGGCGAGGCCGTCATCACCGTGCGGGACGAGGGCGCGGGCGTGCCCGAAGAGTCTTTGCAAGACATCTTCCGACCCTTCTACCGCCTCGACAGCTCGCGCACGCGCGAGACGGGCGGCACCGGCCTGGGACTCGCAATCACAGAACGGGCCGTGCGGCTCCACGGCGGAACGGTCAAAGCTGAGAACGTACCCGGCGGAGGCTTCCGCATCGAGCTTCGCCTGCCGGTCAACGCGGCGTAATCTTATGTGAGGGGCGGCCGATGTGTATGTGCGGGCCGGTGGCGGTGCCGGGGATGGCGAAGCGAAAAGCCGTAAAGGGGATGCCGGACGAGCGCAGATATTCCATCAGCGCGCGACCTTCGGCGCTGTCGGGGCTGACGCCCACGTCCATCGCGTTGTGGTGGTCATAGCCCCAACGGTCGTGAACGGGTGACTGTCCGAAGGAGCTGACGGGGAGCTGCCGCCCGTAGCTGCGCGTGAAGAACTGCATGACGGCGCCCGATTCGTTGAGCGACCACGCGCGCGAGCCGCCGTAACGTATGTAGGCCGTCGTCGTCAGTAACCCGCCGGTCGAGCGCTGGGCAGCCTTCGCCTTAGTCAGAGCCTTCGCGGCGGCCTCTTCTGCTTCGGCCTCGACTATGGTCTCTGCGATCTGCACGTCGGCGTTCTTTAATTGGCCCTCGACCTTTGCGACATCGGCGCGGGCGATCTTTACCGCCTGCTCTTCATCGTCCAGCGCTCGCTTCGAGACGAGACCCTCGTTGAACAGCTCGCGCGTCTTGGCGAGACGCTCGTCTGCGCGCTTGACGTTCGCCTCGTAATGCTTGAGTAGCTCTTCGAGGCTCGCCTTGTAATCCTTCGTCGCCTGCACCAACTGCTCGCGCAGACGCGCCACCTCGCTCACCGGCGGCGTCTCCGCCTTACTCTGCGCGGCCGTTCCCTTCTTCGCTCGTGCGGACGAACGAGACTTCTGCCGCGCCGACGCCGGGGCGCACAGCGAGAGCATGAGCGCAAGAGTCAGTCCCGCCGTCAACGCTCTGCACCCAAACTTCATGACGCATACTTTATCAAAATTGGTCTCGTTGAGCCCGCCGTTCGTCTTACGAAGTCTCAAGGTGGGCCAGCAGCGGGAAGTGGTCGGACGCCTCTTTGACCTTGGGGCTGTCGGTCAGCACGCGACAGCCGGTGACGTGCCCTTCGTGCCGGGTCGGTGTGAAGACGAAGTCAAGGCGGACGTGCGGGTCCCAGGTGGGGAAGGTATAGCCGAGGTCTTCGGGGTGGAGGCGTCGGAAGGCGTCGGTGTAGCCCGCGGCGAGCAGGGTTTGAATCGTCTGGTAACGCACCCGCCCTCCGCTCAGCCAGACGAGCGCGCGCAGACGCGGCGGGAGCTTCTGCGCGTCGAGCAACTCGCCCGGCGCGAGCGTGTTGAAGTCGCCGACCATGACGTGAAAGTCATGTTTGCGTGCCTCGACCCACGCGAGCAGAGAGCGCAGCTCGCGCATCCGCCTGCGCTCAGTCCAGAAAGCGTGGACGGCGCTCAGGTGTATGCCGAAGACGACGAGGTTCGAGCCCTCAAGCTCGATCTCCATGAAGTGCCGGCGCGAGCCGCGCGGCCTGTGCCATTCGTGGCGCTTGACGGGCGTGCGGCCCAGGTAAGCGATGGAGTGGCCCCTGTGCGCCGCGCGGATTTTCAGCCCCGTCTCTTCGGAGAGGCGCTCGACGACGCGCGGGTCGGACGCCTCCTGGAGGACGACGAGGTCGGGGTCGGCTTCACGGATGACGGCAGCGAGCTGCGGCTCGCGCCCCGTGCCGCCGAAGCGGACGTTGTAGCTGAGCAGTTTCAAACTCAAGACTCGCCGACCTTCCCTATCAACGTCAGGTAGGGCTGACCCATCCAGTCGCCGCGCAGCTGCATGACGAAGTCGCGCGTGGCCTGTATGTTGACCGGGCGGTTGACCATGCCCACGAGCATCTTGCGCAGCGGGATGAGTTTCGGGGCGATGTCGGGGTCTTTGTCCGAGAGCGGCTTGGTGTGGATGCCGGGCACGTAGAAGCCGTCGAGGATGTATTCGCCGAGTATCTCCACCCCGACGAGCGTGAGGTCGAGGTCGGACGTGCCGGGGCCGTCGCCGTCGAACGGTGTGCCGTCCTTCCAACGCTTGCCCGTGACGGCGCTCCCGCGCAGCACAACACACGTTTCCTCCGGAATTGCCTGTCGCACTACCTCGCAGAACTCATTGAAGTGTGACTCGTCGCCGCCGAAAGCGAGCTTTATCACGCGCTCGCGCATCTCCGCCTCGCTCATCTTCTCAGGCTCTTCGGCCACCCGCTGTCCCCCTCGTCCTGTATCTTATTTTTAACGGCTATCCTACCATCGACATTTAAGAATTCACCACAGAGACACAGAGACACAGCTAAAAACTGAAGCCGTGTTCTTAGCTGTGTCTCTGTGTTGAAATGTTCTGGTCTGATGTTCTCTATTCGACGTAAGACCGCGTCAACTTTCTAAAGTGATAACCCATCGCGGCGAGCGTGACGGCGTGGGCGAAGTTCTGGCGGTGTTCGGTCAACGTCCGCTTCATGTAGCGCCAGAAGTCCATCCGCGCGCTGTCGAGCAGGCCGAGCACGACGGCGACGCGCGCGAAGGCGGCGAGGTCGCTCGTCAGACGCGTCTTGCGCGGCTCGGGGCCTTGCGTCAGGTGCGACAGGCAGTCGAGCGCGCGCTGGTAGTACTCGGCCGGGCTGTAGATGGTCGAGAGGATGCGCTTGTAGCCTTCGATGAGCCGGGACGCGTCCATCCGCGGGATGAAGTTCAAAGACCCTTCGGTGTTGTTCCCGGAACTCTCCTTGAGCAGGCGGCCCTCCTTCTTCAGACGCCGCCAGAGCTGCGTGTCGGGAAGCGCCGTCAGCAGGCCGACCATCGCGAGCGGGATGGCACTCTCGCGGATGAAGTTGATCTGCCGGTCGAAGATGTCCTCGGGGTCTGAGTCGAAGCCGACGATGAAGCCGGCCATCACCTCCATCCCGTACGACTGAATCCTGTGCACCGACTCAAGCAGATCGCGTCGCGTGTTCTGCCCCTTCTGCGCTTCCTTCAGACTCTCCTCCACGGGCGTTTCGATGCCGAGGAAGACGCGGCGGAAGTTCGCGCGCCGCATCATCTCAAGGAGCTGCTCGTCCTCCGCGAGGTTGACGCTCGCCTCGGTGATGAAGGAGAAGGGTCGGCCGTGCCGTTCCGACCACTCGATCAGCTCGGGCATGAGCCGCTTGACGTTGCGCTTGTTGCCGATGAAGTTGTCGTCCACGATGAAGACGAGCCCGCGCCAGCCCGTCTCGCGCAGCGCGTCGAGTTCGGCCAACATCTGCTCGTTGGTCTTCGTGCGCGGCACGCGCCCGTAAATCTCGATGATGTCGCAGAACTCGCACTGGAACGGGCAGCCGCGCGAATACTGGACGCTCATCGCGCTGTAGCGTTCGAGTTCGGCCAGTTGGAAGTGCGGGACGGGCGTGGAGGTTAACGCGGGTCGTTCGGCCGCCTGGTAGATGCGCTTGGGCTCGCCGTTCTCTAAGTCCTTGACGAACTCGGGGAGCGTCGCCTCGGCTTCGCCGACGAAGATGTGGTCGGCCGCGGGCAGGTGCTCGGAGCTGGTCGAGACGTACGGGCCGCCGACGACGACGCGCTTGCCCTTCGCCTTGCAGCGTTCGACGACGCTCTCCAACGAATCCTTCTGCACGATCATCGCGCTCGTGAAGACGAGGTCGGCCCACTCGATGTCGGAGTCGCGGAGTCGTTGGACGTTCATGTCAACCAGCCGCCGCTCCCACGCGCCGGGCAGCATGGCCGAGACGGTGAGAAGCCCGAGCGGCGGGAAGGCCGAGCGCTTGCCCTCGAACTTGAGCGCGTGGCGGAAGCTCCAGTAGGTGTCGGGGAATTCCGGGTAGACCAGCAGAACCTTCATCTCGCGTCCTCCTCTGGCACGTGCGCCTCCGACCGGGAGGCACACGACTTCGTCCGACTTCGGGGGAAGCTCGACCCGGGGCTCGGTTGGGGAAACTTCTAGTCGCCGCTGCTGGCGGCGGGCGCCGTGACTCCGGCCGACACTTCCGCCGAGCGCCTGCGCGACGCACGCCACTTCGAGAACCCTTCGCGCGTGAGCGAGGAGATCGTCTTTCGGTTCTCGTAAAGCAGTTTCACCCAGGCGCGCCGCGTCATCTGGGGGAAGTAGATGCCGCGGAAGAAGAGCCGTGCGACGAAGACGCTGATGCGGTACTGGATGTCGTGGTCTTTGATGGCCTCGACGGCCTGCCAGTTCCGCTCGGGGCTGTAGGAGCGCTCCCACGCGCTGCGCGTCTCAACCCGCGCC
>CAXTSK010000424.1:2061-4980 GCA_964246655.1 uncultured Pyrinomonadaceae bacterium | reverse complement strand
GGGATGCACACCACGACGGACTGGCGCGGCGGGCAGATGCCCACCTTCGTCTACGTGAGCACTGGGCTCATCGTGCTGAGCAGCCTGACGTTCATGCGCGCGAAGGCGTCGCTCAAGCACTCGGAGGAGGCGGGCTACCGCCTGTGGCTGACGGTGACGCTTCTGCTGGGCTTGGGCTTCCTCGCGGCGCAGGTGCTCGCGTGGCGGCAATTGGTGGCGGCGGGCGTCTACCTCGCGTCGAACCCGCACAGCTCCTTCTTCTACGTGCTGACGGGGCTGCACGGCATACATCTTCTGGGCGGCATCCTCGCCCTTGCTTATCTGCACTGGTACGTGCGCTGCGCAGGGGGGCCGGAGGCCGACTTGAAGCGGCGCGCGCTGACCGACGTGGTCGGCATCTACTGGCACTTCATGGACGTTCTATGGCTCTTTCTCTTCCTGCTACTCTTCTTCTGGAGGTGAGGCTTTGAGCACTGAAGCGCATGTCGGAAGGCTGCCGGCGACCGAGTGGGACGGGGGAGCCCTTCCGTACCGCGTCGGCCACCGCAAGCTCGGGATGTGGCTCTTCATCGTCTCGGACGCGATGACGTTCTCGGCGATGCTCATCGCGTACTCCTACGCGCGCGTGTCGAGCGACGCGTGGCCGACGCCGTTCCCCTTCTACCCGTCCATCATCTTCTCGACGACGATGACGCTCTTCCTGCTCGCGTCGTCGTTCACGATGGTGATGGCGGTGCGCGCGTCGGCGCACAATCGCTTGCGCGCGGCGCGGCGCTGGATCGGCGCGACGATGGTCGGCGGCCTGACCTTCCTCGTCCTGCACTCCATCGAGTGGGGCCACCTCATCGGCGAGGGTTTGCGCCCCTTCCGGCTCGCGGGCGAGTGGGCCGAGCGTTGGCCGCAGGCCCCGCCGCTCTTCGGCGCGAGCTTCTTCGCCATCACCGGGCTGCACATGTTTCACGTCTTCACCGGCGTCGCATACCTCGGCGTCATCGCCCTCCGCATCAAGAAGACGCGCCACGAGGACGTGGAGATCAGCGGGCTCTACTGGCACTTCGTAGACCTCGTCTGGATGTTCGTCTTCCCGCTCATCTACATCATGTCAGTCGATTTCACGCCGGGAGCCGGGCACTAGGAGTGGAGGGAGCGATGGCGAGCGAAAACATCCGAGACGTGTTCAAGAAGTCCGACCTTCTGCTGATGGTCGTCTGCGTCGTGCTGGCCGCGGGCTTCCTCGTGCTGGCGGGCCTGAACGCTGCGGAGGCGGGCAAGTTCCTGTCGATAGACAGCCTCTTCTTCACGGCCGTCTGCCTGCTGCTGGCTTTGACGTTCGTCGCCGTCCCCGCGCTCACGATGCGCCAGCGCGGCGTCCGCCCCTTCTACGTCGGCGACGAGGTGCCGCCCGCGCGCGCGCACGAGCACGTCCACTTCGAGGGCGGGACGAGACTCTTCCTTTACGTGCTGCTGGGGCTGCTCGCGCTGACCCTCGTCGAGGTCTTCCTGGCCTACATACACATGCGGCTTGAGTTCATGCTGACGCTCCTGATCGGGCTCTCGCTCGTCAAGGCCGCGATGATCGTGGCCTACTTCATGCACCTGAAGTTTGAGCGCATGAGCCTGGTGCTGACGCTCATCCCGACCGTCGTCGTCTGCATCTGCCTGCTCTTCATCGTCTTCCCCGACAGCTTCCGCGCCGGGGCACTGCGCACGACGAAGACGGAGGCCGTCCCCGCGACCGAAGGCTCGCACGCGCCCGAGCATTAGGGAGGTTGAAGATTGAAGAGGACGACGTGCAGCATCATTCTCGTCTTCGCCGCGGCGCTCGCGCTCGCGGCCTTTGCGGCCGCGTGGCCCGAGACGGCGCTCGCGCAGTGCCCGCTCTGCCGCTCCGCGTTGCAGGACGGGGGCGACAAGACGGCGCGCACGATGAACTTCGCCATCGTCGTCCTGCTCATCCCGCCCGTCTCGATCTTCTGCGCCATCTTCGCCGTCGCCTACAGAAAGGCGAAGGGAGACGACGAAGAGCAAAACCGCGAGCCCTAGCCGTCGCGTAGATAAACCGAGAGTACACAATGGCAGACGAATTAGTCCCCGCCGTTGACGTTGAATGGCAGACCATACGCGGCCGCGTGTGCCCCGTGTGCGGCGGCAAGATCATCCCGTCCGACCGCGCGGTCTATGAGAACAAGACCGACCCGGGCGGCGTCTTCCCCGCGTGGCAGTGCGAGCGCTGCGGCTACGAGGAGCTGAGCGAGAAGAAGGCGCCGGCCCCGAAGGCGCACCCCCCGAAAAAGAAGGTTGAAGGATGAGCGCAGAAGAGAACAAGAGAACCGTCCAGTCTATTTTCGAAGCCTTCGGACGCGGCGACATCCCCGGCGTTCTCGGGCACGTCTCGGAGGACGTGACGTGGAAGGCGCCCGGCCCCGAGGTCGTCTCCTACTTCGGCGACCGGCGCGGCCACGCCGGCGCCACGGAGTTCTTCGTCCAACTCGGCACCAACGTTGACTTCGAGCACTTCGAGCCCGGCACCTTCATTGCAGAAGATGATAAGGTCGTCGTGCTCGGCCGCGAGCGCGGGCGCGTGAAGGGGACGGGCAAGACCTTCGACAACGAGTGGGCGCTCGTCTTCACCTTTGACGACGGCGGCAAGGTCAAGGGCTTCCAGTGCTACGAGAACACGGCGGCCATCGCCGAGGCGTTCTCGTAGGTTATGAACGACTCGGTTCTGCCGCACTTAAACGCCGCGCTCAACTTCACGAGCTTCATCCTGCTCGTCGCGGCGCTCTATCAAATCAGGCACGGGAACGTGCAACTTCACCGGCGCCTGATGCTCTCGGCGCTCGTCGTCTCCTGCCTCTTCCTCGTCTCTTACGTCGTCTACCACGCGCAGTACGGTTCGGTCAGGTTCGCGGGGCAGGG
>CAXTSK010000424.1:0-2045 GCA_964246655.1 uncultured Pyrinomonadaceae bacterium | reverse complement strand
CGTCCCGTCTACTTCGTCATCCTCATCACGCACGTCATACTCGCGGCGGCCATCGTGCCGCTCATCATCATCACGCTCCGCCGCGCGCTCGCGGGCGACTTCGCGCGCCACCGGCGCATCGCGCGCTGGACGTACCCGCTCTGGCTCTACGTCTCCGTCACGGGCGTCGTCGTCTACCTCATGCTGTACCACCTTTATCGACCGCAGTAACTTCGATGAGTGACGCGCGCACGCACACGGAAGGGAACGGCGACCGGCCCACGGGCTCCGACGCCCCGGCCGCGCCGCGCAGGCGCACGCCGTGGCCGCTCGCCGTGGTAGCCGTCCTCTTCGTGGTCGTGCCTTTCCTGACGTGGTACTGGACTTGGTTCGGGAGGTCTCTGAGCGACGAGGAGATCGAAAAGTATCTCGTTGAAGGGAAGCCGCGCCACGCGCAGCACGCGCTCTCGCAGGTGGCAGAGGGGTACGAGAAGGGCGAGTCGAACGCCGCACGCTGGAACGCACGGGTCGCCGCGCTCGCCGCGAACGCTTCGCCGGACGTGCGTATGACGGCGGCGTGGGCGATGGGCGTCGAGCACCGTTCGGAGGAGTTCCGCGCCGCGCTCCTCAAACTCGTCGAAGACCCCGAGCCCATCGTGCGCCGTAACGCCGCGCTCGCGCTCCTGCGCTTCGGCGACCCGCGCGGCCGCCCCGAACTGCTCGCAATGCTCCGCCCTTACACCGTCAACGCGCCGTCGGAAGGAACGGCGGTGACCGCGCTCACGGCCGGCAGCAACGTCAAGAGGGACTCGCTGCTCGTCAGATACACGACGAAGACTGATGCGGTCGAAGAGATTCGCTCGCCGCTGCCGGGCACCATCGAGAAGGCGCTGGTCAAGGACGGCGACAACTGGCACGTCGGCGCCGAACTGTTCGTCATCGCGCCCGACTCCGAGCAGGCGCGCGACGCGCTCATCGGCCTCGCCTACTTCGGCGCGGCGGAGGACGTGCCCGAGGTGGAACGCTTCGCGGCCGCGGCGAAAGCTGACGAGCTAAAAAGACAGGCGGCGCTGACGGCCGAAGCCATCAAGCGCCGCTCGGGAAGTAAATAGTAAATGGTGAATAGTAAAGACAGTAACGCCCGGCGGAGTTTCAGTCTTCCGGCCGGGCGTTACTCAATTTCCATTTACCATTCACTATTCACTGGCTCGGGGGTGGGGGCGGGGCGTCGGGCAGGTTGACGCCGTGCATGGCCTCCCAGTCTTCGGTCGGCACCATCTCGATGGCGTCCCAGGGGCAGCCGTCGAGGAAGGCGCCGTCGGGGCCTTTGCTGATGCACTTCTGGCAGCCGATGCAGAGATACGGATCGACCTCGATGCGGCCGAAGGGCGTGTGGTCTTCGTCGGGCACCCAGAACATGCACGCCTCGATGGGGCAGTACTCGATGCAGGCGGGCGAGCCCGCGCAGCCCGTGCAGCAGTCGGTCGTGATGGCGAGGATGCGCGGCTTCTTCTTGCGCGTCGCCTTGCCGTCGCCCACGGACATCGGCCAGTACTTTTCGACGATTCCAATCATGCTCTTCGAGGCTCCGTACGAAAACATTCGGGAAGGCAGTCACACTTTAACATGACTCATATGCGCGCTCAACGTAAATGATGAAGTATGAACGATGAACTAAAACCTGATGTCTTCAGTTCATCGTTCATCGTTCATACTTCATCGTTCCATTCCGTTTCCGTGTTAGAATCGGGACACAACGTTAACGTCAGTCTAAGTTTGTTCGGAGAAGTTTGGCCGGGGAAGGCGGCCGGGGCGCACGCGCGTTACGAGCGAGTGCCCGAAGGCGTGGAACGCATGAGCACTGTCGCTGGAATCTTCAACTCGTCGGCGGACGCCGAGAGCGCTGTCGAGGCTTTACGCATGGCCGGCATCGGCGAAGACCGGGTCAGCCTCCTGACGCCGGGCACGTCCGAAAGCCAACTCGACGACGTGCCGACCACCGAGACGGAGCAGGAGGGCATGGGCAAGGCCGTGGGCGGGGTTGCTGGCGGCGCGCTGGGGGTCGC
>CAXTSK010000423.1:1018-4981 GCA_964246655.1 uncultured Pyrinomonadaceae bacterium | reverse complement strand
CATCGACGTGGACGTGGTCGCGGGCTCGGTCACCGACTCGCAGATGGGCGAGGACTACATCACGAGCGAGCTGGGCGCACCCGCGGGCAACGCCAAGCGCGACGGCACGCGGCTGTTCGAGTTGATAAAGAACAAAGTTTCCAGTTTCCAGTTTTCAGTTTTCAGCCAAGCCGCGGCCGTCCCGGCTGGCGACTAAGTCTCGAAGGGTTGGAGGAGGTGCTGAAAACTGAAAACTCAAAACTCAAAACTCAAAGTAGGCATCTTCGGCGGGTCGGGCTACGGCGGGGCGGAGCTTTTGCGCATACTGCTCTTCCACCCGCACGCGGAGGTCTTGCTGGTCACGGCCAACGAGCACGCGGGCAAGGCCGTGGGCGAGGTTCACAAGAACCTTTTCGGGTTGACCGACCTGCATTTCGTGAAGGCGCCCGAGGAGTTCGAGAGCCTTTCCGTCCTCGACTGCGTCTTCCTCGCGCTGCCGCACGGGCAGGCTTTGGAGGTCGCGCCGCGGCTGCCGACGGGCGTGAAGGTCGTCGATTTGTCGGGCGACTTCCGCCTGGACGACGCGGACGAATTCCGCGAGCACTACGGGCGCGAGCACACGGCCGTCGAGCTTCAGCGCGAGTTCATCTACGGCCTGACGGAGTTCAACCGCGAACAGATTAAGAGTGCGCGACTGGTGAGCAACCCCGGGTGCTTCGCTACGGCGACGCTGTTGGGACTCGGGCCGCTGGCCGCGTCAGGGGCGCTGAAGGGGCGGGTGGTCGTGGATGCCAAGACCGGCTCTTCGGGTTCCGGCGCCAAGCCCGCCGCGAACACGCACCACCCGCAGCGCTCCAACTCGTTCTACGCCTACAAGCCCTTCACACATCAACACCTGCCCGAGATCGAGCAGGCGTTGCGCGCGGTCGGGACGGAAGGGCGCTGGGCGAGCGAACTGGTCTTCATGACGCACTCGCTGCCGGTCTCGCGCGGTATCTTCGCTTCCGTCTACGCGGAGGTGAATGAAGGAAGTGAGATGACCGCGGAGCAACTGCGCGGGCTCTACGAAGAGTTCTACCGCGGCTCCTTCTTCGTCCGTCTGGTTAACGGCTCGCCCGACATCAACTGGGTGAAGATGACGAACTTCTGCGACCTCGGTTTCGCCGCGCGCGGCCGTCAGGTCGCGGTCTTCGCCGCGCTCGACAACCTCGTCAAGGGCGCGGCCGGTCAGGCCGTGCAGAACATGAACCTGATGTTCGGGCTCGAAGAGAGGACGGGCCTGATGCTCGTCGGAGGGAACCCATAGGGATTTGAAATTTCAAATCTGAAATTGCTTTGGTGATGACGATGACACAGAAGACGGCGACCATGTTTGAGGAGATTGCGGCGCGGGAGGAGGAGTTTCAGCTCGCGACGTATAAGAAGTTCCCGTTCGCGCCCGTCAAGGGCGAGGGCTCGTGGGTGGAGACGAGCGAGGGCGAGCGGTTCCTCGATCTGTACGGCGGGCACGCCGTGTGCGCGACGGGGCATTGTCACCCGCGCGTGGTCGCGGCGTTGCGCGAGCAGGCGGGGAGGCTTTTGTTCTACTCGAACGTCGTCTACTCGGACGTGCGCGCGGAGGCGGCGGAGCGTTTGGTCGGATGTGCGCCGGAGGTGTTGACGAAAGCCTTCTTCTGCAACTCGGGCACGGAGGCGAACGAGAACGCGATGCGGATGGCGCGCATGAAGACGGGGCGCGCGCAGATCATCACGTTCACGGGCGGCTTCCACGGGCGCACGGCCGACTCCATCAGCGCGACGTTCCTCGGCAAGTATCGCGAGATCGGGAAGCCGAACGTGCCGGGACACCTGTGCGCGGAGTTCGGGTCGATTGAATCAATCGCGGCGCTGGCCGACGAGACGGTCGCGGCCGTGATGCTTGAGCCGGTGCAGTCGATGGCGGGCGTGACGACGGCGCCGCCGGAGTTCTTTCAGGAACTGCGTCGTCTGTGCGACGAGCGCGGGATGCTGCTTATCTTCGACGAGGTGCAGACGGGCATCGGCCGCACGGGCTCATGGTTCTTCGCGGGGAGCGAGGCGGCGGGCGGCGTCGTGCCGGACGTGATTACGCTGGCGAAGGCTCTCGGGAGCGGCGTCCCCGTGGGCGCGTGTCTGACGACGGAAGCGGTGGCGTCGGCGATTAAGGAGAACGACCTCGGGACGACGTTCGGCGGCGGGATGCTGGCGATGGCGGCCGTCTCGGCGACGCTCGAAGCGATTGAGGCGGACAGGATGTTGGAGAACGTGCGCGCCGTCGAAGCCTTCCTGCGCGAGAGCCTGAAGGACGTGCCGAGCGTCGCGGGCGTGCGCGGCGTCGGGTTCCTGCTCGGCGTCGAGTTCAAGGAGCCCATCGCCGCGAAGGTCAACAAGGCGCTGCTCGAACGGCGCATCATCACGGGCACTTCGAGCGACCCGAAGGTCTTGCGCCTGCTCCCGCCGCTCTGCGTGACGAAGGACGAGGCGGCGCTCTTCGTCGAAGCGCTCAAGGCTCTGTGAACGTTCAGGCGCGGAAGATGAAGTAGACCGCGCCGCACATGCAGAGCGCTGCCCAGAGGTAGTCGAGCTTGATCGGCTGGCGCATGAAGTAGAAGGCGAAAGGCACGAAGACGGCGAGCGTGATGACCTCCTGCATGATCTTCAACTGCGGCAGCGTCAGACGCTCGTAGCCGATACGGTTCGCGGGAACTTGCAGCAGGTACTCGAAGAGCGCGAGCCCCCAACTCAAGAGCGCGGCCACGAGCCAGCTCCGCGAGTTCAACTCCTTCAAGTGCCCGTACCACGCGAACGTCATGAAAACGTTCGAGAGCGCGAGCAGAACGACGGTCGTCAGGATTATCCGCAACTGAAACCCTCCCCTTGCACGTTGGATTGCTACGAACGAAAGTACAATGCCGAGGAATTTTCTGACAACCGCCGAGTGGACGCGCGAGGAGCTAGAGGGCTTGCTCGAAGCCGCCGCGCGTTTCAAGCGGGGTGAGGACGCTTCGAAGCCGCTCGCGGGTCGGAGCGTGGGGCTCGTCTTCTTCAACCCGTCTTTGCGCACGCGCGCGTCGATGCAGGTCGGCGTGTACGAGCTGGGCGGGAACGCCGTCGTGCTTGAGCCGGGCGGGACGAGCTGGACGCTTGAGCACCGCGAGGGCGTCGTGATGGACGGCGACAAGACCGAGCACGTCAAGGAGTTCGTGCGCGTGCTCGCGCGCTACTGCGGGGCCGTCGGCGTGCGCACCTTCGCCGCGCTCAAAGATTGGAAGGAGGAGCGGCAAGACCCCGTGCTCGCGGCCTTCGCGAAATATTCGGACGTGCCCGTCATCAATCTCGAATCGGCGATGCATCATCCCTGTCAGGCGATGGCCGACATGTTGACCGTGCGCGAGAAGCTGGGCGAGGGGCGCAAGCGCGTGCTGCTGACGTGGGCGTGGCACCCGAAGCCCCTGCCGATGGCCGTGCCGAACAGCTTCGCGCTCGCGGCGGCGCAGGTGGGGCACGACCTGACGATTGCGCACCCGCCGGGCTACGAGCTGGACGAAGACCTGATCCGCGAGATCAACTCGCGCGCCTTCGACGCGGGCGCGACCGTCAACGTGACGCGCGACGTGGAAGAAGCCTTCGACGGCCAGCAGGTGGTCTACGCGAAGAGCTGGGGGAGCAAGGAGTTCTACGGACGCCCGCAGGACGACATCGAGGAGCGCGCGCCCTACCGCGGCGAGTGGATCGTGGACGCGGCGAAGATGGCGCGCACCGACGGCGGCCTCTTCATGCACTGCCTCCCCGTCCGCCGCAACTGCATCGTCACCGACGAGGTCATCGACTCCGACGCCTCCGTCGTCATCGACGAGGCCGAGAACCGCCTCCACGTGCAGAAAGCGATTATGGCGGAACTGTTGAAGTAGGGGTTTTGGGGTTTTTTTTTTTTGGTGTGGGGGGGGAGGGTTTTTTTTAACCACC
>CAXTSK010000423.1:0-1008 GCA_964246655.1 uncultured Pyrinomonadaceae bacterium | reverse complement strand
GCCTCACCCACACCCTACCCCCCCCCACACAAAAAACACCAAAAACCCCAAAACCCTTTCACCGGAGGTGAAAGCGTGAGCCGTGAAAGACTAGACCTTCTGCGCGAGGCGCTGCCCTACATCCAGCGGTTCAAGGGCAAGACGTTCGTGGTGAAGCTGTCGGGGAAGGTGACGGAGGAGCCGGAGAACATGGCGTCTCTGGCCGAGGAGCTGGCGCTCCTGCATCAGGTCGGCATCCGCGTCTGCGTCGTGCACGGGGGCGGGAAGCAGTTGACCGAGCTGGCCGAGCAGATGGGCGTCGAGCAGACCATCATCAACGGACGCCGGGTCACCGACGACGCCACGCTCGACATGGCGAAGATGATCTTCGCCGGTAAGATCAACACGGACATCCTCGCCGCGCTCCGGCGCCGCGGCGTGCCGGCCGTCGGGCTCTCGGGCGTGGACGGCAACATGGTCGCCGCCGAGCGCCGCCCGCCCAGAGATGTCCTCAACCGGGAGACGGGCGAGAGCAAGCGCATCGACTTCGGCCACGTCGGCGACGTGCTGAACATCGACGCGCGACTGCTGACGGTGCTGCTCGATCACGACTACCTGCCCGTGGTCTCGCCGCTCGGCGCCGACGACGAGGGGCGCGTCTTCAACATCAACGCCGACACCATCGCCACCGAGATCGCCGTCCGGCTCGAAGCCGAGAAGCTGGTCATGCTCTCGGACGTGGACGGCATCTACCTGCGCCCCGGCGAGCAGGCGACGAAAATCTCAAGGCTCACGGCCGCCGAGGTCGAGGCGCTCATCCGCGACGGCGTCGCCACCGGCGGCATGATTCCCAAGCTCCAGAACATCACCGAACTCCTCCGTCGCGGCGTCCGCAGCGCACACATCATCAAAGGCAGCCTCCGCAACGCACTCCTCTCCGAAGTCTTCACCGACGAGGGGACGGGGACGATGATTATCGCCTGAACATAGCAGGCAGTAGGCAGATGGCAGTAGGCAGTTGAAAGCAGC
>CAXTSK010000422.1:0-5023 GCA_964246655.1 uncultured Pyrinomonadaceae bacterium | reverse complement strand
GATTTCGACTGCTCGAATAAAGGTTCTTAACTGCCTACTGCCATCTGCCTACTGCCCACTGTTCACGGTCTTATTGATGCTCTGAGCCGCAAAAGCGTTCGATTGTGTGGCGGAGTATTCGGGCACATTCGCGCAGCTCTTCGACGGGGACGAACTCGCCCGTGCGGTGCGCGACGCGTATGTCTCCAGGGCCGAAGACGACCGCGTCGGCGCCAAGCTCCGTCAACTGCGGCGCCTCCGTGCCGAAGGAGATTGTGCCTGCCGTCTGCCCGGTCAATTCTTCTAGGGCAGAGACGAGCGGCGCGTCGGCGCGCGTCTCTGCCCCGCCGTCGAGCCGCGTGACGGAGACCTCGCAGTCGAAGTCTTCGTCCTGCTTACGCAGCGCCTCGACCTCGCGCCGCACGAGTTCGGCGACAAGCTCGGGCCGCTGACCCGGCACGGGGCGCCATTCGAGCGTGAAGCGGCACTCGCCCGCGATGACGTTCTTCGCCGTGCCGCCCTTGATGAGCCCGACGTTGACGGTCGTGTGCGGCGGGTCGAACGCCTCGTGCGCGAGTCCTTGCAACTCTTCCGCGACGGCCTCAATCCGGTTGACGAGGCGCGCGGCGCGCATGATGGCCGACGCCCCGAGGTGTGGGTAAGCGCTGTGACCTTCGCGGCCGCGCACCGTCACTTCCGCGAGGCAGTAGCCTTTGCCCGCGCGCATGGGGCGCAAAGACGTGGGCTCGCCGACGACGGCGTGACGCGCGCGGAAGACTTTCCCCTCGGCGAGCCGCTTCGCGCCGAGACACCCGACCTCCTCGTCCGCCGTCAGCACGAGCGCGACGGGCCGCGCGAGACTTTCAATGTTTGTATTTTCCAACGCCGCGAGCGCCGCCGCGATGAAGCCCTTCGTGTCGCACGCGCCGCGACCGTACAACTTGCCCTCGCGCTCCGTGAGCGTCAGGGCCTCCGCCCACGCCGGGTCGAAAGGCACCGTGTCGGTGTGCCCGACTAAAGCCAGTTCAACTTCGCCGCCTTCTTCAAAGTCTTTCGAGCTGACGGCGACGAGCTGCACCTTCTCCACGCCCTGCTCGTCGGCGTAGGGGTAGAGGCGCGTGGAAAGTCCGAGGGCCTCGGCACGCGCGGCGAGATGCCTGACGACCTCGACGTTCGAGCGCGCGGAGGTGGAGTCAATCGCCACCAGCCCCGCGAGTATCTCTTCCACGCTCACCCGTTCTACTAAAACCCACGCCCGCGGTGCGCCACGGGGGGGGGCCGGGGCGGCCGGCGGCCTTCACGAAATTGAAAGGGTTCGAATCGGCGGCGCGCTCACCAGGGCACGGTGAACTCGCACGAGACGATCTGCCAGCGGCCGCCGCGCTTCTCGAAGTGGCGCGTGTAGCCGTAGCGCGGCGTGTTGAACTCGCGCCCGCGGAAGCTCCCCGTCAGGCGCGCCGTGCCGGTCACCATCGCGTGGCCGTCGCCCACGACCACCTGCACGTCGTCGGTCTTGAGCGCGGTGACGGCGAAGAGCGGGTTCGAGACGAGCGCCAGCCGGTGCTCCTTCTTGATCCGCCCGCCGAACATCGAGAAGTCGTCGGCCAGCACGCGGTCGAGCGCCGCCACGTCGCGCTCGACGTGCGCGCGGACGTACTCGCGCTCGACGGCGAGCACAGCGCCCTCGTCCGAAGAGCCCGCCCAGACGTAACCCAAGAGGTTGGCCGAAGCGACGCCGAGGACGAAGGTGATTAAAGCCGCGGGGATGCGTGTGGCGTAATATCTCATGCCCTTTACTCCTTGGTTGTGCCCCGAGCGTAGCACGCGCCGCGCGGCGCGACAAGAGTCTCCCGGCGGGCCGTCAACTCCACAGTCTTTTTTGAAGCGCTTTGAAGCGCGAGACGATCTCGTCCTGCGAGGGGTGGCGGCCCGACTCGACGACGAGGCGGCCGCCGACGGCCGTCTCGCGGAAGGCGGCGCGCGAGGCGGAGAAGACTATCGCGGGCAGCAGGTCGTCTGTGGACGCGCCCGCGATTGAAGGGTCTTCGAGGTCAACGGTGAAGAAGTCGGCCGCGCGTCCCGGCTCGAACCCGCCCGCGTGCGCGCCGATGCTCTCGGCCCCCATGAGAGTCGCGCACTCGAAGAGACGCGCGGCGAGCGCCGCGACTTCGGGAGTCTCTTCAACAGCACTTTCATCTTCAACCCCACGGGCCGCGGGCGCGAGGACGTTGCGCCGGAGCGTCTTCAGGCGCAGGTGATATTCGAGCCCGCGCGCGTCTTCGAGCAAATCGATCTGCGTGTGGCTGTCGGTGCCGAGCGAGACGCGCACGCCCTCTTCGAAGAAGAGGTCTGCGGGCACGACGCCGTCGCCGAGGTTGCGCTCGGTCGTCGGGCACGCGCACACGAAGGCGCGCGCCTTTGACAAGAGCGACACCTCCTCCGGCGTGACGTGCACGGCGTGGACGCCCGTGAAGCGCGGCGAAAGCGCACCCTCGTCGGCCAGCAGCGCGACGGGCGTGCGCCCCGTCTCCGCCACGCACGCCTCGACCTCCGCCGGCTGCTCCGCGACGTGCATATGCAGCGGGAGGTGATACATGTACGCGTACGCCCTCAGCCCGCGCAGGTACTTGACCGGCACGGCGCGCACACTGTGCGGCGCTATCCCGAGCCACGCGTGCGGATAGCCTTCGAGGTCGCGCGCGAGAGCGTCGGCGTTACGGAGGAAGGTCTCGAAGTCGGGCTCGATGAAGCGCAGTTGACGCGGGTCGGGCTCCTTCAAGTAGCCCGCGCGCGCGTAGGCGACGCGCAGCAGCGCGATGCGCAGGCCCACGTCGCGCGCGGCGCGCACGACCTCTTTGGCGAGCAGGTTCGGGTCGTCGTACTCGCCGCCCTCGGGCGTGCGGTGCAGGTAGTGGAACTCGCCGACCGAAGTGATGCCCGACAGCGTCATCTCCATGAAGGCCATCCGCGACGCGTCGTAGATGTCCTCGGGCGTGAGGCGCGCGGCCGCCGCGTACATCATCTCGCGCCACGTCCAGAAGGAGTCCGAAGGGGCAGCGCCGCGATACTCCGTGCGCCCGCGGATGACGCGCTGGAAGGCGTGCGAGTGCGCATTGACCATGCCCGGCAGCATGGCGTGTCCGCGGAGTCGAACCGCGTTTGTCTCATCCGGCAAGTCTTCGACGCGCGAGACGGCGACGATGCGGCCTTCACGGTCGCACACCAGCGCGTGCCCCGAACGGAAACGCCCGTTGACGTAGAGCAGGTCGGGGATGAAAGTCGTCGTGCCTGGAATGTCGTCGGCCGCGGTCGTCACTTGTTTCCTGCGCGTGAAGTGGTGACCCGCTTCGGGTCGTGGATGGTCTTGCGCTCTGCGAGCCAAGCGTTCACGTTGCGCTCCAACACGTCGAGGGGGACGGCGCCGGAGCCGAGGACGAGGTCGTGGAACTCGCGCACGTCGAAGTCGTCGCCGAGCGCCGCCTTCGAGCGGGCGCGGAGTTCTTTGAATTTGAGTTCGCCGATCTTGTAGGCGAGCGCCTGGCCGGGGTCTGTGATGTAGCGGTCGATCTCGTTGGTCACGTCCAACTCGGTCTTGGCGGCGTTGTCGAGGAAGTAGTCGATGGCCTTCTGCCTGTCCCACTTGTAGTAGTGCATGCCGGTGTCTACGACCAGACGGACGGCGCGCCACATCTCGTAGGTGAGCTGGCCGAACTTGGAGTAGGGGTCGTCGTAGAGGCCCATGTCCTCGCCCAGAGATTCGGCGTAGAGGCCCCAGCCTTCGATGAAGGCCGTGTAGCCGCCGTAGCGGCGGAACTTCGGTATCTCGCCCAACTCCATCGCGCGCGCGATCTGTAGGTGATGGCCGGGGACGGACTCGTGCAGCGAGAGCGCCATCATCTCCCACTTCGGCCGCGTCTCGGGCTTGTAGAGGTTGACGTAGTAGTAGCCGGGGCGCGAGCCGTCGGGCGCGCCTTGCTCGTAGTAGGCGGTGGTCGTGTCGGGCGCGAGCGTGTCGGGGATGGGGATGACGCCGTAGGGCTGGCGCGGGATGGTCTTGAAGACCTTGACGAGGTTCGGGTCGATGCGCTTGGCGACGGCGCGGTAGGCGTTGAGAAGGTCTTCGGGCTTCTTGTAGTAGAAGTCGTCGCCGGTGCGGAGCTTCTTGAAGAACTCTTTCAAGCTACCTTTGAACCCGACCTGCGTCATCACCTTTTGCATCTCGGCGCGGATGCGCGCGACCTCGCTCAAGCCCTTCTGGTGAATCTGCTCGGGCGTCATGTCCGTGGTCGTGTGGCGGCGCGCGAGGAAGGCGTAAGCCTCCGCGCCGTTCGGCCACTGCCACGCGCCGACCTGTTCGAAGGAGGCGGGCAGATACTCTCTGACGAAGTAGTCCCTGAACTTTTTGAGCGCGGGCATGACCGACTGCTCGACGGCCTCGCGCCCCTGCTGTGAGAGGCGTTCGCGGTCGGCCTGCGGGATGTCGGGTGAGAAGTTGCGGAAGGGCTTGTAGAAGCCGCTCTCCTCGGTGCGCGCGGCGAGCTGTCGGTCGAGCTGGCCCGGCACGCGCTGCAAGGTGACTTTGGGCCAGAGCATCTTCGCGCGCACGCCCTCGCGCAGAAGCTCCGTCGTCTGCTCGACGTAGGCGGGGTAGGCGCGCAGCCGCGCGAGCCAGTCCTCGTAATCCTTGATTGTCTGGAAGCGCAGGCGGTCGCCGAGCTGGTCGGCGCTCTGGATGCCGCCGCCCTGGTTGACCGGCATGAGGTAGAAGCGGAACTTGAACTCCTTGATGTCGTCTCCGAGGTCTTTGCGGAAGAGGTCGTAGTTGAGCCGGTCGGCCGCAGGGAGCCGCGCGCGGTCGATCTTTTGGAGGCGCGCGAGCGTCTGTTGGCGGTGCTGCTGCCGGCGCTCGATGGCCGCGAGGCTCAGGTCGGTCCAGCGGTCGTTGTAGCGGCGGTCGCCGAGGGAGGAGGCGAAGGTCGGCGCCTCGCGCATCGTCCACTCCCACTCCTCTTCGAAGAGCTGGTTGAGGGCGGCGGCCGCGAGT
>CAXTSK010000421.1:0-5037 GCA_964246655.1 uncultured Pyrinomonadaceae bacterium | reverse complement strand
GGCTCGGGCCGCGCGGCCTCGGCGTGCGGGAGGTCGATGGCGAAAGTCGTCCCGCGCCCGGGCTGCGAGGCGGCGGAGATGTGGCCGCCGTGGCGCTCGACGATGCCGTAGGAGACGAAGAGTCCGAGCCCCGTCCCATGCACGCCCTTCGTCGTGAAGAAGGGTTCGAAGATGCGCGCGCGCACCTCCTCCGGCATCCCCGTCCCCGTGTCCTTGAAGAGCAGGCACAGGCGTTCGCCGCGACGGCGGCAGTCGATGTCGAGCCGCCCGCCCGCGGGCATCGCGTCGATGGCGTTGACGACGAGGTTGACGAAGACCTCGCGCAGCTCCGAAGCGTTGCCGCGCGTGTGCAGCGCCTCGTCGCCCTCGACCGTCACGTCGTAGCGCAGGCCGCGCGCGCGCGCGTCGTTCTCCCAGCGCGTGCGCGTGATCTCGACGGCGTCGCGCAGCAGCTCAAGCACCGAGACCTCCGCGTGGCCGTCGCCCGGGAGCTGGCGCGCGAACGAACGTATGCGGCGGACTGTCGCCGCGGCGTCCTCGGCGGCCGTGAGGATGATGTCGAGGCCGCGCGTCAGGCGGTCGTCCGTATCGGCCGAGCGGCGCAAGAGCTGCGCGCGGCCGAGGATGGCGGCGAGCGCGTTGTTGAAGTCGTGCGCGACGCCCGAGGCGAGCTGTCCCAGCGCGCGCAGCTTGTCGGCCTGCGCGGCGCGCTCGCGCTCCGACCTCAGCTCCGTCACGTCGCGCGTGATGGCGAGGACGCCGGTGGTGCGCCCGTCGATGACGAGCGGCGTCGAGTCCGTCACGATGTAGCGTATCTCGCCGTCAGCCCTCAGCAGACGTAGCTCGACCGTCTGCGGCTCGCCCGCGAGCGTGCGGCGGAAGCGCTCTTCGGCCGCGTCGCGCTCCGACTCTTCGATGAGGTCTCGGAAGTGTTGGCCGATGAGCGCGTCCTTCGCGTAGCCGCACATCGCGGCGCCCGCGCTGTTGATCCACATCAAGCGGCCGTCGGGGTTTGTGGCGGCGATGTTCTCGCGCGCGCTCTCAAGGACGTGTTCGAGGAGTGACTGCTGCTCGCGCGCGACGGCCTCGATCTGCCGCAGCTCCGAGAGGTCGCGCACGGTGCAGACCGTGCCGACCAGTCCCGACCCTTCGACGATGGGCTCGGCCGTGACGAGCAGCGTGCGCCCGAGTACCTCGGGCGTGTACTCGATGGTCACGGGCCTGCGCTCGGCCGCGGCGCGTTCGACGATGCAGCCCTCGCCGCGCCCCGAGCGCAGGATGTCGCAGCAGCGGCGGCCCAGCAGCTCGCGCGGCTCGGCCGACTCCAACCCCGCGCCCGCGCGGTTGACGCGCATCAGCAGGCGCTCGTTCGAGAAGATGAAGATGCCGTCCGACATCGCGTCGAAGGTCGTCTCCCAGGTGCGCTTGGCGCGCTCGACCATCTGGAACAGCTCGGCCTGGCGGACGGCGATGCCGGTCTGGTCGGCGACGGCGCGGGCGAGCGAAACGTCTTCGGGTCGCCAGCGCCGCACCTGCTCGACGGTCGAGATGACGAAGCAGCCGGGCACGTCGTCGCCCACGCGGATGGCGACGTACATGATCGAGCGCGTGCCGAGTCCCTTCAGGATGTTTTCGTAGACGGGCCGGATGGAAGGGTCGTGCTCCACGTCCTCGAAGGCAAGCACGCCTCTGTCGCGGATGGCGTCGATGTGTCCGCCGATGAGTGAGATGGGGTACTCGGCCGCGGCCGGGGCGACGCCGGGCGCGGTGTAGATGGCCTGCGTCCGCACGACGCCCGCCTCGCGGTCGAGCATGAAGACGGCGCAGCGGTCTACGCCGAGCTGTCGGCCCAGCTCGCGCGTGGCGGCGCGGAAGACCTCGTCGGCGTCGAGCGACTGGCGGACGGCGCGCGTGATGCGATTGACGAGCGCCTCGCGCTCGGCCTGCGCGGCCAGCTTCTCGGCGTCGCGCTGGCGTGCGACGAGCTGCGCGGTCTGGCGCGCGAAGGCTACGGCCGGGAGCACGCTCCGGCGGTCGGGCGCGCGGCCCGAGCGCGGGTCGTCGAGCGCGATGACGCCGACGAGCCCGCCGTCGTGCGCGACGAGCGGCACGAACAACTCGTCGCCGTCGTGCCACGCGTCCGCGCCGTAGACGGGGACGGGGCGCGGCAGCCCCGACTTGAAGCGGCGCGCGTAAAACTCTTCGAGCAGTTGGTAGTGACTCGGCGGGTAGTAGGCGGCGTAGCCGAGGGCGCCCACCTCGATGCGGACGCCGTGCGCGAGCAGTCGCGCGACCTCTTCGCGCGGGCAGGGCCGTTCGCCCGCCTGCGCGACGTACTCGGGAGGTATGTTCGACGAGTGTGAGATGACGCGGCGCGTGCGGCCGTCTTCGTTGAAGAGGACAACGAGGCAGGTGCGGTAGTCGGTCAGGCCCGTGATGGTGTCGGCCAGCCCCGCGAACAGCTCTTCGAGCGCGCGGCCCTCGCCCGCGGGCGCGGCCGCGCGCGGCGGGCGCGCGTCCGGCGGCGAGCGCCGTGAGCGCTTCGAGCTGCCGGACGGACGCGCTCAGGTACTCTTCGGGCGCTTCGCGCTCTTCGGGGCAGATTTCGGACAGGGGCATGCTGGCGTTCTCCCGTCGGAGGCTGATTTGCGAAAGCGTAGTCGGCCGCCCTTGTTTCCTTCTGTCTCAAGGCGGCGCTTGCGGAAGATTTCGAGAGGAGGGGCTTTTCTGTTTGAGGCTTAATCCATCCCCATGTGCGCGCCCGCAAACGCGGGGCAAGTGTGAATATAGCAAGATTTAGCGGGATTGTCACCAGGAAAGAGTAGGCAGTAGGAAAACGCGGAAGCGATAAACGACAGCGCGCCTTTAATAAACCGATGATGAAAGGCGCGGGGGTCTTGGGGTGGTGCTACTGGCTACTGCCTACTGTGTACTCTTGGGGCGGCCGTCAACGGCGCTGCGAGCGAAGTAGCCCTGGCGGTAGGTGAGGCGGAGCTGCTGCTTCTTCAGCTCGGAGTTGACGAGGTCGATCTGCACCTTGCGGAAGGAGCCGTCCTTCGTCTTGTTCGAGGGCGAGTAGGCGATGAGATACTGCGAGCGCAGGTCTTCCTGAATCTGCGCGAAGGCCGAGCGCAGGTCGTCCTCGTTGCGCGGGAAGTACGCGCGCCCGCCCGTCCGCTCCGAAATCTTACGCAGGGAACCCTCGTCCACACCCTCAAAGCTGAAGCTGTCGCCGATGCCGACGGAGTAGATGATGGCGTCGGCCTTCAGAGCCGAGTCCACGGCCTCTTGCAGCTTCAGACGGCTCGACGTGTCCACGCCGTCGGTGAGGAGGATGATGGCGCGGCGCGTCTTGTCGGACGACTCGTTGAGCACTTCGCGCGAGGTGACCCAGACGGCGTCCCAGATGGCCGTGGAGCCCGCGCGCGCCTGGTTGTCGCCGGAGATGGGCGGCGTCCCGACCGTCACGCCGCCGCCGATGTAGCCGGAGGGCGGCGTGAACTCGACGCGGTCGATGGCGCGGCGGACGCGCGCGGCCGAGCCCGTCAATCCCTGCTCCAACGTCGCGTCGCCGGTGAAGGTGAGCACGGCCACCTCGTCCTTGGCGGCGCGGATGACGGTGTCCACGAAGCGCTGCGCGGCCGACTTCTCGTCGGGGAGCGTGCGCTCCTGCGAGGCCGAGCAGTCGATGAGAATGGCGAGCGAGAGCGGCCGGTCGGTCTCGCGCTGGAAGGTCGTGACCTTCTGCTCGACGCCGTCTTCGAGGACGCGGATGTCGTCCTGCCTGAGCGTCGTCACGAACCGCCTGCTCTTATCGACGGCGGTGAAGAGCACGTTAGTCAGGTCGGTCTCAATCCGCTCCACGTCGTCGTCGTCAATCGCCTCGTCGCGCTGCGGCGTCGGGCGCTGCTGCGGCGGCTGCCCCGTCTGCTGCGCCTTCGCGCCCGCCCCCGCAAACAAAACGGCGGCGCCGAGCAACAGCGCTAAGACGACCGCGAATCTCTTTTGGCTTAACATCTCAATCCTCGTGAATGGTGAATAGTAAATGGTAAATGGATAAAGGCAAGTTTCTATTCACCATTCACTATTTACTATTCACCATTTACTTTCTTATCAAATCCCTGTCCGCCGTGTAGCCGCGCTTGGCGTTGACCTTGTACTTGTCGCCGGCGTTGACCTTGACCTCGATGCGGCGGTAGCCGCCGTCGAAGGGCGGGTCGGGGCGGTAGGTGAGGAGGTACTGCGAGCGCAGCTCATCGCCGATCTTCCTGAAGGCGCGTTCGAGCTGGAGCATGTCGCCGGTGTAGAAGGAGCGGCCGCCGGTCTCGTCGGCCATCCGCGACAGGTCTTTGTCGCCCGAGTCCTTGACGGTGCCGGCCTCGACGCCGGGGACGGCGCTGCCCGTGAAGCCGCCCTTGGTCGAGATGGCGAAGATGATGGTGTCGGTCTTCTGCGCGATGGAGATGGCGTCGTCGAGGCGCGCGCGGCTGTAGGTGTCGTCGCCGTCGGTAATGATGACGAGCGCGCGGCGCGGGCTCGCGACGCCCCGCATCTTCTCGTCGCAGAACTGCCAGACGGCGTCGAAGAGCGAGGTCTGCGTGCCCGGCGTCTTCACGCCGTCGATGGCCCGTTCCAGCAGGTCGAGGTTGCGCGTGAAGTCCTGGCGGAGCTTGACCTCGTCGTCGAAGGTGACGAAGGCGCCCCAGTCGCGGCGTGTACGCGTGACGGAGTAGAGGAAGTTCTTGGCCGCCTCCTTCTCGAACCCGAGCTTGCCCGCGGTCGAGCCCGACGTGTCCATCAGCACGCCGACGTAGATGGGCAGCTTCTCCAGTTCCTTGATCTCGCCGAGGAAGTCGAACTGGACGGGCCGCTTCTCCTCGAAGACCGAGAAGCTCTCCTTGGTCAGGCCCGTGACGGGCACGCCCTTCTTGTCGAGCACGGTGACGGGCACGCGCACGATGCGGGCGGTGACGCCCTCCTCGATCTCGTCGCGCGGCGGCGTCGGAGTCTGGCGCGCGGCGGGGGGCGTCTGCTGCC
>CAXTSK010000420.1:0-5056 GCA_964246655.1 uncultured Pyrinomonadaceae bacterium | reverse complement strand
CAGCTCTTCGAGCACGCAGGTCTATTACGTGCCGTGGAAAGTCCGCGAGGCGAAAGACCCGCCGGCCGCGGGGCTCGTTCTCTACTGGTTCCCTCTGACCAGAGACGAGGTGAAGAAGTCGAGCCTCCGCGAGTCGAGGACGCTCTCGCTCTACGCCTCGCAGTGCGTCTCGATGGAGTTGGCTGACTACAGCACGCCCGAGGGGCAGAAGTTGGTCGGCGACTCAAAGCCGCCCGTGGCCGTGCTCGCCACGCCCGAGGGCGCGCCCGTCGCTAAGGCAGAGAACGCGGGCGGCGTCCTCAAGGTCGCGCAGGTGGAGAAGCTGGTCGAGAGCGAGGTCAAGCAGCGCGAAGCCGCGCTCGACGCGAAGCTGAAAGGGGCGAAGGAGAAGGCGAAGGCCGGCGACGCGACGGCCGCCATCGAACTGCTCCGCCCCGTGCTCGAACAGAAGTGCATGTTCCCGGGCAAGGCGAAGGACGCGGCGAAGGAGCTGAAGAAACTCGGCGCGAAAGATGTCGCCGACGTGACGGCGGCCCCTCTGCCCGTCTTCGACCCTGCCGGGAGCGCGCGCATCGAGCGCGTGATGCACGACGGTCTCCAAGCCGAGGTGGCCGCGCGCTACCCCGAGGCCGAAAGGCTCTACAGTCTGGCGCACCGCCTCGACCCGGCCGACCCCACGCCGCTGCGCTACCTGGGCGAATTGTACCGGCACCACACGGGCCAGTGGGGCAAGGCGTATACGGTCTTCAACGCCATACTTAACATGCCCGCCGATCCGCTCTCGCGCGCCGTCGCACAGCACGGGCTGGGGAAGATGACCATCCACGACGGCGACTTCAAGAAGGGGCTGCGGCTGATGGAGACTTCGGTCAGGACGTATCCGCTGGCGCTGACCTACCGCAACTTGGCCGTGTACTGGAACTCCGAGGGCGACCGTGTGAAGACCGAACGGTACGTCGAGAAGGCTCTGGCGTACGACCCTGACGACCCTTACAACCTGATCTTCGCCGCCGCCTTCATGGCGGGCAGCGGGCGCGGCGAAGAGGCTTTGAAGATCGCGCGCGAGCACGAAGCGCTGCTCTCCGCCTCGTACAACCTCGCCGCCGTCTACGCGCAACTCGGGGAGCGCGAGAAGGCGCTCAAGCTGCTCCGGCGCCACTTCTTCGAGTTCGAGCGCTACCGCGCGGTGCGCACCAAGGAGATGATGGAGGCGCGCGTCGATGCCGTCTTCTCCTCGCTGCTCAAGGACGCGGACTTCCTCGCACTCACGCGCGACGCGGACGGCAAGCTCCCCCTCCCTTCCGGCAGCGGCATGAGCGGGGGAAACAGGTGAAGGCAGTAGACAGTAGGCAGTAGGCAGTTAGTCTTTAAAGGAAGTAGTCAACAGAAACGGAGGCGGCGAGCATAGCAACTCGCCGCCTCCGTTTCTTTCAAGCACCTTATTATCCTTAACTGCCTACTGCCATCTGCCTACCGCCTACTGCCTCAATCCCCCGTCTTCTCGTTCGCCTTGTCGATGGCGGCGCGGATCATGGTGGGGATTTGGCTGCTGAAGCCGCGGAACTTGGTGACGATGCGGCCGCCGGGGGCGATGACGAAGGTCTGCGGGATGCTCTGGTTGCCGTTCATCAAGGCGAGGGAGACCTCGCGCGGCGACCAGCCGAGCTTGTAGTTGATCTTGAACTCCTTGGCGAAGTCGCGCACCTGCGCTTCGGCCTCTTCCGGGTCTTCGGTCGTCAGGCCGATGATCTCGACGCCCTTGCCGCCGTACTCGTTCTGCAAATCGACGAGGTGCGGAATCTCCATGCGGCACGGGCCGCACCAGGTGGCCCACAGATCGACGACGACTACCTTGTCCTTGAAGTCCGACAGGCGGAACTTCGCGCCGTCCACCGCCTGTATCTCCGTGTTCCAGGCGGCGGCCGGGACGGTTTCGAGCTGCGGCTGTGCCTGCCCGCCCGGCTTCGAGGTGATGGTGACCTGCGGCGTGCGCTTGGCTTGCGCCGCGTTGCTGTTCGCCGACAGGTTCGCCGTGTCGTTCGACTTGCAGTTGGAGGCGAGGAGCGCCACGCCCCCGAACGCCGCGCACGCGAGCGCGACGCGCGCGCCCGTCCAGAAACGTCTCTCTTTACCGGCCTGATTCTTCATAAGGATGACTGCCTTAAAACTTCTGAACTTGCTGAACGGTTCACTCGCTTCCGCCACTACTACTGCTCGGCGCGCACGAGGCGGAAGCCGAGGACCGGGTCGCGGAAGCTGCGCGGGAGCCAGCGGCGCGCGGTGACGGTGACGGGCTCGTCGCCGTCGGGGGGGGTCGTGGAGGAGCCGGCGCGCGCGCCCACCTTGCCGCGGTCTTCGGGCGCGAGCGCCGTCCGGTCGTTACCTTTGTACATCGAAGCCTCGGACGCCGTCCACTCCCACACGTTGCCGATCATGTCTTCGAGCCCCTGCGGCGTGCGCCCCAGGGGGAACGAACCGACGGGCGCAGTCCCCGCGCCGCCCAGGTTCGCATAGCCCTGCACCCACTCGGCACCCCAGGGGTACATGCGCGTCGAGTCGCCGCCGCGCGCGGCGAACTCCCACTCCTCTTCGGTCGGCAGGCGGTAGGTCATGCCGTCGCGCTTCGAGCGCCAGGCGGCGAAAGCGGTCGCGTCCACGTACGTGACGTTCGAGACCGGCAGGCGCTCCTCGCCCGGCTTCGGCTGCTTGCCGTCCCAGACGCCGGGCGGGGGCGCGTGGCCCGTGTCTTTGACGAACTCCGCGTACTCGGCGTTGGTCACCTCTGTGCGGTCGATGGCGAAGGGGCCGACGGTCTCCTCGTGCGCGGGCCACTGGCTGTACATCCAGAGCAGGTGCGCCGCGCGCTGCGCCTTCAGCTCGTCGGTAATCGGGGGCACGTCGGAGCGGCCCATCTGGAAAGTGCCGCCGGGAATCCAGAGGAGGTCGGCGCGCGTCCCCGTCTCGCCCGGCTCTATTGGGGACGGGGACGGGGTCGGGGAGACGTTGTTGGTGTTCGTCTGTGCGTTGGTGTTGACCCCGGCGGTCGTGTTGACGATGTCGTTCGAGTTCTGCGCGCGGAACTTTTTCAACGCTAAGTAGCCGAGGCCGACGACGCCCGCGAGCAGCCCGAGCAGCACGACCACGCCGATCACGATGAGCGGCGTGGTCGAGCTCGTCGTCTCCGTCGAGCCGCCCGTCGGCGTGACTCCCGGCGGAGCTATGTCCGGCGGGACGACGTGCGGACGCGTGGCTTTGTTGACCGCACCCAGACCCGCGGCGACACCGGCCGCCGCCGCGCGCTCTTCAGCCTCGCGCCGCTGTCGCTCCTCAAGCTCCCGGCGTTGACGCTCTTCGAGTTCGCGTCGTTGCTGCTCCTCCTGTTCGCGTCGCGCGCGCGCCTCGGCCTCAAGCCTCTGCCGCTCCTCCGCCTCGCGCCGCTCGCGCGCTTCCGCCTGCCGCCGTTGCTCTTGCTCCTCCTGCTGAAGACGCAGGGACTCCGCGCGGCGGCGCTCCTCTTCGGCCGCGAAGGTGTCCGGGGAGAGCCGCTCGGTCTGCGCGGCGTGCGGCGGGAGTTGTGCGGACGTAGGCTGGCCCGCGCTGAACGGGCCGACGGTCTGCGCGGGGGCCTGGCGACCCGTGTCGGGGCCGTCCGCGGGGCGCGCTTCGCCGTCGCCCGGAAACTCGGCCGTGGTCACGGGCGCTTCGGAGCCTGCTTCGAGCCCGCCCGTCGAGATCACGTCGGGTACGCCCGCGACGGTCTTAAAGCTGTCGGGGCTCTCGCCCTGCAAGCTCGTCCGCATGCCCTGCTCGTTCTTGAGACCCATCGTCTCGGACGGGCCGATCTGCACGGTCGTCGCGCCGGGCTCGCGCAGGTCGCCGCCGCCGAGCTGCGGCATCGCCTCGCGTAGTTCCGCGACGAACTCCTCGACCGACTGCGGGCGCTTCTCCGGACTCTTCTCTAAAGCGTGCTGGACGGCGCGCTCAAGCAGCGGCGGCACCTCGACGCCGCGCTCGGCCAGAGGGACGGGCGTGCTGTTGAGGTGCATGCTCATGATCGAAGGGACGGACTTTCCCTTGAAGGGCACGTCGCCCGCGATCATCTGGTAGAGGATGACGCCTAAGCTGTAGATGTCCGCGCGAACGTCTATCTCCTCGTCGCTCCACTGCTCGGGCGCCATGTAGAAGGGCGAGCCCATCATGCCCTGCGTCTGCGCGGCGACGAACGAGCCGAGCAGCTCGCCCGACTTGATCTTCGCCAGCCCGAAGTCCAAGACCTTCAGGCTCTCGCCTGGCGGCTCGCCCGGGCGAAACATGATGTTGAGGGGCTTGAGGTCGCGGTGGACGATGCCTTGCCGGTGCGCGGCGGCCACGCCCGCGCAGACGGCGAGCATGATCTCGACGGCCGCGACGGGCGAGAGCCGACGCTGCTCGGCGAGAACGTCGTGGAGCGAACGCCCCTCGACGAACTCCATGACGAGGTAGGGCGTCGTGCCTTGCAGGACGCCGTAGTCGGTGACGCTGACGGTGTTCGGGTGGCGGATGGCGGCCGCGGCCATCGCCTCCTGCCGAAAGCGCGCGGCGAGCGAGGGGTCGTTGCCGACGAGGTCGGGGAGGATGACCTTGATGGCGTGCTGCGTCTTGATGAACTTGTGATGCGCCTTGAAAACGAGCCCCATGCCGCCCTGCCCGAGCTTGCGCTCCAACAGGTAGCGCTCGTCGAGCGTGGTGTCGAGGTTGATGAGAAACTTCAGGCGGTCACCGTCGCTCGGACAGTGATTGACCTGGTCTGCGAAGCAGCGATGGCAGGCCGGACACTCTTTCATTCAGACGGCTCGCTCGTCACCCCATACGGACTCTCGGGACGAAACTCTTAACGGGAGACGTAAACGGCCTGGAGGCGGTTCCGTCTTCGGGGCAGTACGCGAAAAATATTAACAACTAGCCAGGGGTAAGGCAAAAGCAAAAAAAGGTGTTGGGTGTTAGGTTTTGGGTGTTTGGTTAAGAAGAGTTGCTTATAACCCGAACCCAACACCTAACACCCAACACCCAACGCCCA
>CAXTSK010000419.1:0-5061 GCA_964246655.1 uncultured Pyrinomonadaceae bacterium | reverse complement strand
ACGTAGAAGGCCGCGCGCCAGCCGTACGCGCGCGCGATGACGCCCGACGCGGCGAAGCTCAAAGCGACGCCGACCGGCAGACCCAACATGAAGACAGACATCGCGCGCCCGCGTCCGCGCGCCGGGAAGAGGTCGCCGATGAGCGACGACGCGGCCGGCGCGCACGAAGCCTCGCCCACGCCGACGCCGAGGCGGAAGACGAAGAGTTGCCAGAAGTTTCTCGCCAGGCCCGACGCGACCGTGAGCAGGCTCCACAGGGAGACGCCCGCCGCCAGAATCCAACGGCGCCCCGACCTGTCGGCCAGCCTCCCCAAAGGCACGCCGACGAACGCGTAGAGCAGCGTGAAGGCCGTCCCCAAAGCGCCCATCGCCCCGTCGCTCAGCGCCCACTCCCTGCGCACCGCCTCGCCGACCGCGCCCAGAACCTGCCGGTCGAAGAAGTTCATCGCGTTGATGGCGAACAAGACCCACAGCGTAAACCATGCGCCCGCGCTTTTCTGTTCCATGAGCACTCACTTCGTCCGAAGGTAGGATGTTTGAACTCCGCCGCGAAGGGCTGGCATTATATCCCCGCACCGGCAGACCGGGAGTAAAAGAATCCGGCCCCGGTGTTCTTAATCTTCAAACGACCGCGCTAACCCGGAGGAGATGTGTATGAGGCTCGTCACTCTTCGACTGTTGTTCGTCAGCTTTCTCATGTTCGCCGCCGCGGCGCTGCCGAAGGCGGCGGCCGTCGCGCCGTCCAACGTCGCAGCCGAGACGCGCTGCGGCTGGTTCGACAACCCGACGCCCGCCAACGCCTCGCTGCACGACCGCGAAGACGAATGGATCATCGGCGTGCAGGGCGGCCACCAGGCCGAAGGCGACTGGCCCTCGTTCGGCCCGAAGCAGTGGGTCGAGACCAACGGCCACTACGGCTACGGCTGCGCGTGCATGAGCGTCGTGATAGATCGCGAGTCCAACCACGTCCTTGAGATCAAAAGCGCCCGCGCCCGCCCGCTCTCCGCCTGCCGCCGCGACAAGGCTTTAAAGCGCTGGGGTTTTAAATGAGAGTCACTTAGCATTAACCACAGAGACACAGAGACACGGCTTGAAGCGATATTGTCTTCAAGCCGTGTCTCTGTGTCTCTGTGGTTAATGCTTGTGAGTTACGGGTTCGAGGTCTTCTCGGCGGAGGCGGGCTCGATGCCCGTGCGGCGGCGCGTGTAGACCTGACCCTGCTGGATGAGGCCGGCGCGCTGCGCGAGGGCGTAGGCCATCGACTCGATGATGTCCTGATCCTTGAGCTTGAACTGCGTCACGCCCTTGAGGTACGTCTCGGGGTCTTCGAACTCGATGGTCAGGTACTCGAACTTCTTCTTCAAGAGGAGGCTGGGGAGGGCCAGGATGCCTCCGGCGCCGAGCACGACCGACTGCGTGCCGTTCCCCATCAGGCGGCGCGTCTCGCGGTCGGCGAAGGTCACCATCACAGCGTCGTAGGAGATCGAGATGACCTCCTTCTCGTTCTTGTCGCGGAAGACGAGGCGCTGGTTGCGGTCGTCGAAGGTGAGCATGCCCTCCTGCTTCTTGCGGTAGCCGGCGAACCCGCCCATGTACTTGGCCGGGACGACCTTGGGCGGCGCGGTCGGCGTCGGCGCCATCACCTTCGGGGTCTTCTGGCCGTCGGCCGCGGCGGCTTCGGTCTGCTGCTGTTGAGGAGGTACGGGCTTCGGCGTGTCGCCTATCTGGCGCGTGCGCTGCGCGAAGACGGCGCCCGGCGACACGGCGGCCGCGAGGAGCAGCAGGGACAGGGACTTACTTGCGAACTTCATTTTCGGGCTTTCCTTTCGAGAGGCGAGAAACTTTCCGTGCTCTTTAAAGACGCAGTTGGCCCAGAGTTCGTTGCCAAACGAGCGACTTTTTCAGGACGCAGAGCCGCTGCCGCTCGGCCGGCTCGCAGGCCGGCTCAAGCTGTTCGATGACCGCCTCGACCAGGGGGACTGCGAACGCGCCCGCGTGCGCGAGCGCCTGCGAGAAGTAGTGCAATTGCACGGCGCCGCCCGCGCCCTTGTGAAACTCGAAGACCTCCCGCTCGGGGAGCGAGAAGACCTCCTGACCCACGGGCACGACCCTGCGCGGTACGCCGTGGTGCGCGGCCCACCCTCCGCCTTCGCCGCGCGCGCGCCAGCCCAGGAGCAGCACGCCGAGCAGCACGCCCTGCTCGTGCAGGAAGTCAGGACTTAAAACCTTCAGGTCGGCGTGCGACGAAAGGCGCGGCCCGAAGCTCCCGTAGTCGGGGTTGGCAAGCTGCGTGTCGTAGACGACGCCGACGACCTCTTCCGTCTCCGTCACGGGCATCCGCACGAACTGCGCGAACCCGTACTCCTCCGGCGCGGGCGGCGCGTCCGCGTCCAGCTCGTCGATGACACGCGCCACGTAGTCCACGTGCGAGTTCGACTTGACGATCTTGGCTATCCTTGTCATCAATCTAAAACGGAGACCGGCTCGACCACCCGGGCACCTTGTAGAGAATCCACCAGAGGACAATCTGCGCGCAGAGCACAAGGAGTCCGAGGGCGAGACTGAGGACGGCGGCGCGCGCGTGGCCCGGGCGCGGCGCGCGCCACGCGCGCACGAGCCCCACGCTTCCGAACAGGAGCGCGCCCGGGCAGAAGAGTATCCCGAGGTAAGGCACCAGCGCGTAGGTCACGAAGGCCATCGCCGTCGCCGCCGCGCCGTTCTCGCTCCTGCGTGGCATCAACTCCCTCCCCGCGCGCGACGGCCGGCTCCGCGTGTGTGCGACCCTGCACACGCGCGCTTTGACCGTCCCGCGCGACGCTCCCCGCCAGGCCGGCCCGCGCGCCCGCTCGAAACGGGAAGAGGCCCGCAGCGAGTCGGTCGGGAAGTACCCGCCGCCCAACGTGTGCCCGCACGTCGCGCAGAACCGCGCCGCCGCGCGACGCGAGCGCGCGCTGCACGCGTCGCACACACGCGTCGCCTCGCCGGAAGACTCTTCCCTGGCGGAAGGTGCTTCGCGGCCTTCGAGGTCGCCGTGGCTATCGCCCGAAAGGCCCTTCATATAATTTTTCGTCGGGGAGCCTTGGAAGCCTTTTCGCCGGTCGCGGACGGATGATGACAGATTTCGGCCCGGCGCTCAACGGCGGCGGCCTTTGCTGAGGGCCTTGCGCGAGACGTGGAAGTCGAGCCGGTGTTCGGCGGCGAAGTCCTGGACGGCGCGGAGGAACTGCTCGCGGTCGCGGCCGGTCATGAGCGCGGCCTGATCGGCGGCCTCGATGGCGTAGGGGTAGCCGTTGCCGACGACGCACTCGGCGCGCACGGCGTCGGCGACCTCCTCGACCAATCCCGCCTCGTGCACCCACGCGGGGATGTCGAGCCGCGCGGGGTGTCCGTCCGAGGTGGTTTGGAGGTAGACGAAGCCGACGAGTGGCGCGCCGCTTTCGTCGAAGAAGTCTTCGGCGAGGTTCGGGCGCTGGCAGTGGAAGAAGACTGTGCGGTCGCCCCACTTCGCGAGCGGGGGCGCGCTCGTGCCGCGCGCGGGCACGCGGAGTATCTGCGCGTCGTAGGCGTTCGACTCGGGCAAGTCCTCGTGAAGCGCGACGAGCATTCCGGCGAGGTCGTGCGCGTAAGAGTGATCGACGTAGCCGACGACGGGCACCTCCGTCTCGCGCGACGTGATGATGAGTTCGGCGAGCGCGTCGGCCATGCGCTTTGAGAGGTGCCGGTCTGTGCCCTTGCGGAGCGAGGCGATAAGTAAGGTGTTGTCGAAGAAGGCGAGCGGCGCCCTCTCACCATTCTTGCGCCAGCCGCGTTTGGCTTCGAGGAAGTTGCAGACGGCGCGCGCCTCAAGCTCGAAGCGCCGGAGGGCGACGACCTGCTCGGGGCTCTCGTAGTCGCCCGCGCGCCCCATCAACTGCTCGGGCGTGATGACTTCGAAGTGCACGTCCTTCATGTAGCGCCCCTCGGGCGTGTGCGGGTTCTCGAAGGAGGCGACCTGCACGGCGGCGACGGGAAGACTCGCCTCGCGGCCGGGAAAAATCTGACTGCCGTCGGCGGCGAAGGTCGTGCGGCCGCTTAGCGTCTCAAGCGCCCACCGCCGCGCCTCCTCGTGCGAGCGCCACGTCTCGCGAAATGAAAGGACGGCCGCGCCCGCGCGTTCGAGTTCATCCGAGGGATAAGTCAGACGCTTCGGGACGACGCCCGACGCTTGCCGCACCTCCTCACTCGTCCGTCCCGCGAGCGCGACGAGGCGCGCCGCCAGTTCGCCCACCTCGCCCCGCAACGAGCGCTCGAACCTCGCGAAGTCCGCGCGCGTCTTCTCCAACGCGCTGATGACGTGTGTGCGGTAAAGCATGGATGGAACGATGAAGTAGGAACGATGAACGATGAATTGAAAGCCTCGTGCCTTCACCTCATCGTTCATACTTCATCGTTTACTTCCCCCTCTGGATGCGCCCGAGGCGATCCATCGAGTAGGCGTAGCGCGTGGTCTTGAGGTGACTCTCGACGAAGACGTAGAAGATGCCCTCTTTGTCGTCGCTGAACTTCTCGACGTTGCCCTTTGCCTCGCGCCTGAAGGACTTGTTGGTGACGAGGTTCATCGACTCGGGCGTGTCCTGCGCGCGCTCGTGCTGAAGGACGATTTGCAAGACCGTGCCCTCGTAGTGCGCGGGGAGTTTCTTCGCGGCGACGAACTTCGGCGTGACGAAGAAGATCGTGACCTTGCCGCCCGACACGTTGAACTCCAGCGTCCCGTCCTCGTTGTAGCGGTCGGCCGCGGGCGCGCCGAGCACGCGCTCCACGTCCGCGCGCTTCGAGACGAAGGGCTCCAAGCCCTTCCACGTCGCCGCCCGCGCCGCCCCGGCCGAGAGCAGCACGGCCAGCGCGGCGGCCAAACTCAACGCGACTGCACGCGACTGTGCGCGGCGAAAGATTCTGTTTCTCATGCGGAGGATGCTAACGCAAAAGGCGTGAACCGTAAACCGTGACAAGAAGTGAGCAGTGAGCAGTGAGCAGTGAGCCGGGGGAAAACAAAAGCTGGCCCCGGGCAATGCGTTCAGCGGA
>CAXTSK010000418.1:0-5083 GCA_964246655.1 uncultured Pyrinomonadaceae bacterium | reverse complement strand
ATTGCAGATTGGAAGACATCTTGTTTCCCAATCCGCAATCCGAAATCCGCATTCCGCAATCGGAAGCGGCCGGCTCTTACTGTTTTGTCTTGATGAAATCGTAGACGGCTTCGAGCATCTGCCGCTGGCGCGCGGCGCCGCCGAGGATGTCAACTTCGAGGTTGAGGTAGGGGATGTTGTTGAAGGCGGCGTGGACGGAGAGCGAGCCGTCGTCCGCGGAGCAGCCGGGGACGCGCAACTGTGCCGCGGGCTTCTGCACGATGACGTTGAAGCCGCGCGCGGCGAACGGGCCGAGCAGGCGCGGCTCGGTGACGATGATGAAGTTGTCCTCGTCGTCCTCCGTGTTCGAGAGGTAGACGCCCGCGGCCGACTCCTCGAACGCGCCGCGGAAGGTCGTGCGCGAGCGTAAGGCTTTGACGAAGGCGACCGCGGACAAGTCCGAGTCGCGCTCCGCGACCGGGCTCTTCTCCACGTCGCCGTTGTTGTGGACGGCGACGAAGAGCGTCTCGCCCTCGCGCAAGGAAGCGCCGCCGGGCGCGAAGAGCAGCGCGAGCAGGTCGTCGGCGAAGGCTTTGACCGCGGCCTCTGCGTCGGGCGGGAGGTTGAGACACTTGCGCCCGTTGGCGGTGTAGATGCGGTTCGGGGCAACGCTGACGTTCTTACCGCCGACGCGGAAGCGCAGGCGGCGCGCGGGCGCCCCCGCGGCGTCGAACGCTTCGACCTCGACGAAGCGACCGCCCCGCGCGGCGACCGCCTCCCGCGCAGCCTTGAGCGCGCCCTGCTCGTTGTGGTGCGGCGCGAAGAGCGTGACGGCCGCTCCCACGCGCTCGTACACGTTCACCTTCACGTCCGTCTCGCCGAGCTTGAACGTCTTGACCGTCTTCGCCGGCTCCTGCGCGCGCGCCGACAGTGAGCAACAGAGAATTGCCGCGAGTAGCAGTGAGAGCTTAATTAGTCCGCGTTGGCTCACGTCCTTCGCCTCCGTATCTAGGGTTTGGTCGGAAAGGATTTGACACAGAGACAAGGCCCATCCGCTACCTCGGGTGGTACTGACCTTATTTCCTCGAAACAATGGCCTGCTGCGGCGAGGCGGGGAGTTGGTGGGCTTCGCTGCTTGCGAAGCCTGCGTTGGCGAACATGCGTTCCAGCTCGGGGTAGGTGTAGGCGTCTCCGGCGGGCGTGCCGGCGAGCATCGTCAGCGAGAAGGCGGCGGACATCGGCGGCGTGACGCGGTCTTCGTTCGGCACGAATTCGAGCGTGAGCGCCGCGCCGCCCTCCTTCAGCGCCGCGTGGACTTTGCGCAGGAGTTGTTCGCAGGTCGGCGGGTCGAAGTGGTGGAGGAAGTTTGTCAGCAGCACCACGTCGTAGCCTTCGCCGAAGTCTGCGCCGAAGGCGTCGCCCTCGATGGTCGAGTAGCGTTCGGCGGCGCCCAGCTTCCCCGCGTTCTCCTTCGCCACTTCGAGCACGGCCGGCCAGTCGAGCCCGACGACCTCGGCCTCGGGGTTGTGGCGCGCGAAGGCCAAGCCGTAGAGGCCGTGGCCGGCGGCGATGTCGAGCACCTTGAACTTCCCTTCCTGCTTCGCGCCGACGAGCGGCGGAAGCTGTCCCGCGGCCGGCGCGGCCATCGGCGCCATCGCGCGCGCGAACTTCACCCAGAGCGGGTTCTCCGCCGCGACCGTCCCGCCTTCGGGGATGACCGTACCGCCCTTGCGCACCGCGCCCGCGAGGTCTTCGAAGCCCGCCAGCAGCGTCGGCGCGAGCAGGAACTCCAACGCGCCGCCCATGTAGGCCGGCGAGCGCCGGTCGAGGAAGATGGCCGAGTCCTGCGTCAGCCCGTACGTCCCGCCGTCCTTCGTCAGGAAGCCGTTGACGACGAGGAAGTCTGCGAGGATGCGTACGCCGCGCTCCGAGGCTTGGCAGCGCTCGGCCAGCGCGCGCGCGTCGCGGTTGCCCTCGGCGACGGCGGTGAAGAGTTCCAACTCGACGGCGGCCTTGAGCGCGGCCGAGCGCTGGTAAGCGTTGGTTGCCTGGAAGAAGTGTTCGGGGGAAGGTTGTTTGTTCTGTGCTGACATGCCGGTCGCGGCCTCCTGCTGTCTGAATCTTTTAAACGGCGGGGCATCTTATCCGCCGCGGGGGAAGTATTCAACTTCGAGCCCCGACTCTTTACGCGCGCGCGCCGCTCTCTTATGCTGCGGCGCATGAGAAACAGAATCATGCTCGTCGCGATGCTGCTCGTCTCGCTGTTGTGTGTAGGGTTCGCGCGCCAGGCGCAGGAGGCGCGCCCGCGCTGGGAGTATAAGGCAGCCTGCGGGCGGCCCGACCTCAACATGCTCGGCGAAGAGGGCTGGGAGCTTTCGGCCGCGACGCAGGACGGCAAAGTCACCTGCCTCTACTTCAAGCGGCAGAAGTAGCCCCCGCCCGGACATCTCCCCCGAGCCTCGGCCGCGGATGAGAAAAAAACTCTCCCGCCCGCGTTAGACCGGGCGCGCCCGGGCGTCTTTATTAGCGAGTGCGCCGTCACGCGAGCGCGCCGCTTCTCTTCATGCTGAGCCTGCGCAAAACAGAGTCGAACCCGGAGGAGTTGTTCGCGCGCAACTACGCGCGGCTGCTCCGCTGGTCTTTGCAGCTCACGGGCGGCGACCGCGCGACGGCCGAAGACCTCCTGCACGACGTGTTCGTCCTCTTCACCCTGCGCGCGTCCGAAGCGGAGGCGGTCGGCAACCTCGACGCTTACCTCTACACGATGCTGCGCAACCTGCACGTCTCGCGCCTGCGCCGGCAGACGCGCGCGCGCACCGAGCAGCTCTCTGTAGTCGAGTTCGACTCGGCGGAGGCGGCCACGCGCACGCTCTCGGCCTACGACCTCGTGCGCGTGCGCGAAGAACTCCGGCGGGCCTGCCGCTACGCCTGCGCGCGGAAGGAGAGGGCGAAGTCCGCGTGCGCCCTCATCCTGCGCTTCTTCCATGGCTACTACCCCAGCGAGGCCGCGCGCGTCCTGCGGACTTCGCGCCCCGCCGTTGACGTGCGCCTGCGCGAGGCGCGCGCGGAGGTGCGGCTCTTCCTCGAAAGCCCGGAACGGCTCGGCCACCTCGAAGGGCTTGCGTTCGAGACCGAAGCGGCTTCCGACTTCGGGTGTCAGGACGACCTTTTGCAAGAGCTGCGTCAGACGGTCTTCCGCTCGCGCCGCGGCGAGTGTATCGCGCGCAAGAGTCTGGTCGAGCTTTACGACCCCGCGTCGGCGCTCCTGCCGACGCAGGCGCAGTTGGCGCACGTCGTGAGCTGCGCGGACTGTCTCGAAGGGGTGAACCGCCTGCTCGGCCTCGCGCCGTTGTCGGAGCGCAACCCCGTGGACTCGGCCGACCCCGAGCCGCGCGGCAAGGACGGAGGCGGAACCGGCGCGGGCGGGACGGGCGAAGGGCTTTCGCCGCAGAAGCTCACGCGGCTCAGGCGCGGCGCGGCCGAGACGTTCGAGCACAAGCCGCGCGAGCTGTGCGTCTCGGTCAACGGTTACCTGCGCGGCGCGCAGCGCGTCACTTCAAGTAAGAGCGAACTCGACCTCGTCATCGACACGAACGAGCCTTTGGGCTTCGTCGAAATCCTGAGCGAGCAGGACGTGCGCCTGCTCATGCTCCCGCTCACCGCGCCGCCCGAGGGCGACGGCGAGCAGTCGGCCGGCGTGACCTTGAGCGACGGCCGCCGCCTCGAAATCTCTCTGCGCTTCCGAAGCCCCTGGCCCGCGCTCCGCCTCATCTACCACGACCCCACGTTCGACCTCGCGGACGAGACTGCGGCGGAGACGGCGTCAACCGAAGCGGAAGTTAAAGACGAGCCCACGCCAACGCGCGCGCGGGGCTTCGCGCCGGGCGCGCTCCTCGCGTCCGTTGTGCGAAGGCTCTTCGGCGGGGGCGGCTTCCGTTTGAAGCCGGGCGCGCTGACGGCGGCGCTCGCGCTGATTCTCGTCACGGCGATTCTCGTGTGGAGGGCGCCCGAAGCGCCCGGCGTCTCGGCGGCAGAGCTGCTGCGACGTTCGGCGGTCGCGGAGGAGGGCGCGAGCGGCGGCGCGAACACGGTCATGTACCGCGCCTTCACACTCGAAGAGACGAAGGGCCGCGCTCCCGCGGCGCGTCGGCGCGTCGAGGTCTGGAAGAGCGCGGAGCGCGGTCTAACCGTGCGCCGCCTCTACGACGAGCACGGCCGACTCCTCGCGGGCGAGTGGCGCGGCCACGACGGCGCGAGCACCGTCTACCGCGCGTCCGGCGCGCAAGGCACGAACGGCTCGCCGTGGGACGTGGACGCCGCGTGGCAGTTCGAGCCCTCGGCCGCGGACTTCAATAAACTCGTCGCCGACGCCGACGCCGTGCGCGTCGAGGAGCGCGGCGACGCATACCTGCTCACATACGACTCCGGCCGCGCGGACGACGGCGTCTCGTCGGCGACGCTCGCCATCAGGCGCAGAGACCTCCACGCCGTCGAGCAGACGCTCGTCGTGCGTGAGGCGGGCGCCGAGCGCCGCCTGCGCTTCGCCGAAGTCAACTACGAGCGCAGGCCCAAGTCCTCCGTCCCGCCTTCGGTCTTCGAGCCGGACGCCGAACTGCTCTCGCCCGGCTCCGTGCGCGTCGAGCGGCCCGCGGCGCAGGGCGACGTGCAGACTTCGTCCGAGCCGCAGGGCGTGGGACACGTGGGTTCGACACAGGGCGCGGCGACGGACGCGCTCGAAGTCGAGGTGCTCGGGCTGCTGAACCGCGCGGGCGCGGACATGGGCGAGCAGGTCAGCGTGGCGCGCACGCCGCGCGGGACGCTCGACGTGCGCGCCATCGTCGAGACCGACGTGCGCAAGGCGGAGCTTTTGCGCGCGCTCGCGCCCGTGGCGACGAACCCGGCCGTGCGCGTCGAGGTCGCGACCGCCTCCGAGGCCGCGCGGCAGTCGCGCCAGGGACAGGCGTCGCCCGAGGTCATTCAAGAGGTTGAGCCGTCTGGAAACCGCGTCGCGGCGGACGCGGAGCTGCGCCGCTACTTCTCCGAGAGGCGTGGGCGCGCCGAGCAGTTGCTTGCGGAGATCATACGCTTCGCCGTGCGCGAGTCG
>CAXTSK010000417.1:0-5086 GCA_964246655.1 uncultured Pyrinomonadaceae bacterium | reverse complement strand
ACGCGCAGGTCAAGGTGAGGGGCTTCCGCATCGAACTCGCCGAAATCGAGGCGGCGCTCATACAACACCCCGCGGTGCGCGAGGCGGTCGTGGTAGCCAGGGACGAAGCGGAAGGTGAAAAGCGGCTGGCGGCTTACGTGGGCTTGAATGAGCAGCAGGCGCACGTCGGCGAAGTGCTGCGCGACTTCCTGGGTGAGAGGTTGCCCGAGTACATGCTGCCCTCGGTCTTCGTCTTCCTGCCCGCGCTGCCCCTGACCGAGCACGGCAAGGTAGACCGGCGCGCTCTGCCCGAGCCGTCATTCGAGCGCCCGGAGATGAGCGCCGGTTACATCGCGGCGCGGACGGAGATGGAGCAGGCGTTGGTCGGTATTTGGAGCGAGGTGCTGAAGGTCAAGAACGTCGGCATAGAGGATAATTTCTTCGGCCTCGGCGGAGACTCGATACTGGCCCTCCAGGTGGCCGCCAAAGCCGCTCAGAGAAAGCTCTCCATCCGACCGGAAGACATTCTGCAACGCCAGACCATTAAGGAACTGGCCGAAGTCGCGGAGCGAACTCTTCAAACACAAATCAAGACCGTGGAGGGCGTTGAAGTCCCTCTGACGCCCATCCAGAGCTGGTTCTTTGAACTCCCCGTTCCGCACCGTTCGCATTGGAACCAGTCCGTCACCGTGGAGCTTAAACGCGAAATAGCGGAGCGCGACCTCGCGGAGGCGCTGCAAGCCGTCGCTCACATTCACGACGCTTTCGCCCTGCGCTTTCGCCGGGAGCACGGCCAATGGTCGCAGCGGTACGCGGACGAGGGACGGCGTCTCCCGCTCTCAGTCATCGACCTGTCCGGCCTGGATGCGACCGAACGCGAAGCCGCTCGGCTCTCTCACATCAAGCACCTGCAAGCGTCGCTGGATATCGAGAATGGCCCGCTGGCGCGGGCCGTCTATTTCAGTTCGGGGCCGTCGGCACCGCCCGTGCTGGCGCTCGCCGTGCATCACCTGATCGTGGACGGAGTCTCCTGGCGAGTCCTGTTGGAAGACCTCGCGCAGGCTTTGTCGCAGCGGTTGGAGCAGAAGCCTCTCGCGCCTGCCGAGAGCTTCGGAGGATGGGCGCGCAGGCTTCGGCAGGCAGCCGCTCAAACGGAACTGTTAAGCGAGGTCGATTACTGGCTCCGCACAGGGGACGAGGGCGGCACGGGCGCCGTCGAATGGCCCGTCGATTATCAGGCCGGGCCGGGCGAGAATACGGAAGGCTCCCGATGCGTCGTCTCCAGCCTCGTGCCCTTGCGGGAAGCGTCGGGCGCGGACGGCGCGCGACAGTGGGGGCGCGATCTGCCTCGCTTGCTGCTCGCCTCCGTGGCACGGCTGCACGCGGAGGTCACGGGCCATCCAGACCTTCTCATCGCCATGGAGGATCACGGGCGGCGCGACCTCGGCCAACCCTTCGACGTGTCGCGCACGGTCGGGTGGTTCACGACCATCTACCCTTTACTGCTGCGCGGCTGTGGCGAAGCCGATCCCGGCCTCTGGCTCGACAGTCTCGAACGGCAGTTGGAGGCGCTGCCGCGACACGGGATAGGGTACGGCCTGCTGCGCTACGCGTCGCATGATCCGGCGTTGCGTGAACAGTTGGCCGCGTCGCCGTCGCCGCAGATGAGCTTCAACTACCTGGGACAGTTGTGGGCCGGGCAGGCATCCGGCGAGATGTTCCGGCTGCGCCGCGACCTGACGGTTGACACGCACGCGCCGGACGCGCGTCGGCCTTTCTCGATAGACCTCGTGGCTTTCGTGGACGGGGAGAGCTTACAGATTGACTGGCTGTTCAGCGAGCGTTTGCATAGACGTTCGACGGTCGAACGTTGGGCCGCGCTGCTGGTAGACCACCTGCGCCGCTTCATCCGACAGCCGCGCGCGGACGAACGCCGCCCGCGCCCTTCAAATTTCCCCCTGGCGGGTTTGAGCCCGCGCGCCCTCGACAAGCTGGTCGAAGCCGCCCCCGGCAACATCCAGGACGTTTACCCGCTCTCGCCGATGCAGGAGGGCATGCTCTTCCACACCATCGGGCAGGAAGGCGAGCGATTCTATTTCGAGCAACTGACGGCAAGCCTGACGGGCCAACTCGACGCGGTCGCTTTTCGCGAAGCGTGGCAGGACGTGGTTGACCGCCACGAAGCCCTACGCGCCTGCTTCTTCTGGGAAGGTCTGGAGAAGCCTTTGCAAGTGGTTCGGAGGCGCGTACAGGTTCCCTTCCGCGAAGAAGACTGGCGAGACTTAGAGCAGCCCGAGCAGGTGCGCCGCTTCGACTCGCTGCTAAGCAGCGACCTCACGGAGGAGTTTGCCCTCTCCGGAAGTCCGCTCCTGCGAATCACGCTTGTCCGCACGAACCGGGACTCCTGGCGCCTGCTGTGGAGCTATCACCACATCCTTTTGGACGGCTGGTCGTTGCCCGTCCTCCTCCTCGAACTGCTGGAATGTTACCGTGCGCGAATTGACGCGCGCCCCGCGAAGCTCGCCCCGCCGCCCGCGTTCCGAGACTACATCGCGTGGCTGCTGCGCCAGGACACGGCGCGCGCCGAAGCCTACTGGCGCGGCCTCCTGCGGGATTACACGCCCGCCCGCATCGAGGGTCGCAGCGCCGCCGTGCGGGAGAGCGAGCAAGGCTGCGACGAGCAACAGTTCACACTCGCGGAAGACTCCTTCGACGCGTTGCAGAGGTTCGCGCAGGCCCAACACCTCACCTTGAACAGCATCGTGCAGGGCGCGTGGGCGCTCGTGCTGCATCGCTACGGCTGCGGGGATGACGTGGTCTTCGGCAGCACGGTTTCGGGGCGCACGGCGGAACTGCCGAACGTCGAGAGCGCGGTCGGACTCTTCATCAATACGCTCCCGGTGCGCGTTCGCGTAGCCCGCGGGGAACGGCTCCTCGACTGGCTCAAAAAGATTCAGGCGCAGACGTTCGAGACACACTCCTACGCCTACTGCCGGCTGGTGGACATACATCGTTGGAGCGGCGTCCCCGTCGGGCAAGCCCTGTTCGAGAGCCTCGTCGTCTTTGAAAATTACCCGGTCGTGGATGTCTCGCACCGGCCGGACGAGGCGCTTCACTTTACGGACATCTCGATGCTTGAGAGGACCAATTATCCGTTGACGCTGGCGGCCATCCCGGGCCGCACGCTGACGCTCAAGCTGAATTTTCACCGCGGGCGCTTCGGCCGCGCGACGGCCCTCGGGATGCTCGCGGAGGTGCGGCAGATACTCGCGGACATCGTGAGCCGGCCGTCGGATTCGGTCGGCGAGTTGCTGCGCCGCGTGGGCGCCGAGCGCGGGCCGTCGGTTGACGACGATGCAGACGGCGGCGCGCCCCCGGCTTCGCCCGAGCCTGTTCACACGTTGTTCGAGCGGCAAGCCGCGCTTCGCCCGGAGGCGGTCGCGCTCTCGGCCGGGGCCGCGCAGTGGAGCTACGCCGAGTTGAACGCGCGGGCAAATCAACTGGCGGCGCGGCTGCGTCGCGCGGGCGTCGGGCCGGAAAGCATCGTCGGGCTCATGCTCCCGCGCGGCTTCGAGTTCGTGGCGAGCGTGCTCGCCATCTTGAAGGCGGGCGCGGCCTACCTTCCCTTAGACCCGCTCTACCCGCAGCACAGGCTCCATTTCATGTTGCGCGACAGCGGCGCGGCGTTGCTCGTCACAAGCTCTGAGTTCGAGCCTTTACTTTCCGGCGTGACGTGCCCGCGCATCCTGCTCGACGCGGAGGCCGAATCGCTGGCGGCGGAGCGCACGGCGAATCCGGACGTGTCGATGTCTACGGCCAACCTCGCTTACGTCATCTACACGTCCGGCTCGACGGGGAGACCGAAAGGCGTGGCCGTCTCGCATCAGGGACTCGAAAGACTGACGAGCGGGCAGAGGGAGGTCTTCGTCCTCGACGCCGAGAGCCGCGTCTACCAGTTCGCCAGTCCGAGCTTTGACGCCTCCGTGTCGGAAATCTTCGTGACGCTGGCGGGCGGGGCCACGCTCTGCCTACCCGCCGCGAGCCGGGATGCGGACTGGCAAGACCTGCCGCGCGCGCTCGCCGACTCTCGGGCGACGCACGTGACGCTCCCCCCGAGTCTGCTGGCGGCGCTCTCGCCCTCCGCGCTGCCTTCGCTCAAGGTGCTGGTCGTGGCGGGCGAAGCCGGCGGCGCGGACATCTTCCGCAGGTGGTCTCAAGGCCGTCTCGTCGTTAACGCTTACGGCCCGACGGAAGCCACGGTCTGCGCCAGCATGAAGACGATGAGAGCGCAGGTTGACGAGCCGCCGACGCTCGGCCGAGTCATACGCGGAAGCTCTCTCCACCTGCTGAGCGATGAACTGGAAGCCGTCCCGGTCGGCGTCACGGGCGAGATTTATCTCGGCGGCGAGGGACTTGCGCGCGGCTACCTGCACCAACCGGGCCTGACGGGCGCGGCCTTCATCCCAAATCCTTTCGCGCCGCGTCCGGGCGAGCGCCTCTATCGCACGGGCGACCTCGGAGTCCGTTTGGAGAACGGCGAAGTTCAGTTCGTGGGCCGGCGCGACCAGCAGGTCAAGCTGCGCGGATACCGCATCGAGCTTGCCGAAATCGAGGCCGTGCTCTCGACCCATCCGTCCGTCGAGGCGGCGGTCGTTGTCGTGCGGGAAACCGCGGGTACGGCGGGCCAACTCGCGGCCTACGTCATCGGCCGCAGCGGTCAGGACATCTCCGTCGAAGACCTCAGGCGGTACGCGACCGAGCGGCTCCCGGCTTACGAAGTGCCGGCCGTCTTCGTGCAGATGGATTCGTTCCCGCTCACGCCCAACAAAAAGATCGACCGCGCCGCGCTGGCTTCCGCGACTCAGAAGTCTGCCGCGCCGCAGCCGGCGAGAGGGCCGCTCAACGAGACGGAGAAGATCCTTTCGGAGATTTGGGCGGAGGTGCTCCGCGTGCCTGAGGTCGGCGCCGGGGATAATTTTTTCGAGTTGGGCGGAGACTCCATCATCAGCCTACAGATTGCCTCGCGCGCGCGGGAGGCGTCGCTTGCCCTCACGCCGCGCGACATCATGACGCATCAGACTATCGAGCGTCTCGCGCTCGTGGCGCG
>CAXTSK010000416.1:0-5088 GCA_964246655.1 uncultured Pyrinomonadaceae bacterium | reverse complement strand
TCGTCAAACACCTCGACGCCGCCTTCGCGCGCGCGTGGACGATAGAGCGCGGGTCGGACGTTCTGGAGCTACAGGCGAGCGCGGGGATGTACACGCACACGGACGGGGCACACGGGCGCGTGCCCGTCGGCAAGTTCAAGATCGGGCTCATCGCGGCGGAGCGCCGGCCGCACCTGACGAACTCGGTCGTCGGCGACCCGCGCGTCGGCGACCAGGAGTGGGCGCGGCGCGAGGGCATGGTTTCGTTTGCGGGCTATCCGTTACTGGTCGAAGACAGGCTCGTCGGCGTGCTGGCGATGTTCGCGCGCAAGCCTCTGCCCGACGACACGCTCGAAGCGCTGTCGTCCGTCGCGAACGTCATGGCGCAGGGCGTCGAGCGCAGGCGTGCGGAGGAGAGACTGGCCGAGCTTCTGCGCGAGCGCGAGCAGACCATCGAGGAGGTCTCGACGCCGGTCGTGCCCGTCTTGGAAGGCGTGCTGGTCGTGCCGCTCATCGGCTCGCTCGACACGGAGCGGACTGCGCGGGCGACGCGCGCGGTTCTGCAAGAGGTGACGCGGCAGGGCGCGCGCGTCTGCATCCTCGACATCACGGGCGCGCGCCTCGTGGATACGCACGCGGTCGCGAACCTGACGAACCTGGTGCAGGCTTTGAAACTCGTCGGCGCGGAGGCTTTCGTCACCGGCGTCGGCGCGCAGGTAGCACAGACGCTCGTAGGCTTAGGGCTCGACATGCGCGGCCTGCGTACCTACCGCACGCTGGCGCAGGCGCTCGCCGCGCTGCTCGACGCTCAAGGAAGAAGAAGAAGTTAATTCAAGGGGACAAGGGTTTAAAATAATGGCACTACCTAAGTCACTCGGCGAACTGAAGGCACAGGGCTACCGCGCGCGGCCGGTGAAGGACGAGATGCGCGCCAACCTCCTCGACAAGCTCCGCCGCGGCGAGCGCGTCTTTCCCGGCATCGTCGGCTACGACGAGACGGTCATCCCGCAGATCGTCAACGCCGTGCTCGCGCGCCACAACATCATCCTGTTGGGCCTGCGCGGGCAGGCCAAGAGCCGCATCATCCGTCAGCTCGTCAACCTTCTGGACGAGCGCATCCCCGTCATCGCAGGCTCCGAGATTAACGACGACCCGTTCAACCCCATCTCGGCCTACGGTCGCCAGACCGTCGAGCGCGAGGGCGAGCACACGCCCGTCGCCTGGGTCGAGCGCGACGCGCGCTTCGTAGAAAAGCTCGCCACGCCCGACGTGACCGTGGCCGACATCATCGGCGACGTTGACCCCATCAAGGCCGCGCGCGGCGGGCACCTGCTCTCCGACGAGCTGACAATTCACTACGGCCTGTTGCCGCGCGCCAACCGCGGGCTCTTCGCCATCAACGAGCTGCCCGACCTCGCGGGCAAAATCCAGGTCGGCCTCTTCAACATCATGCAGGAGGGTGACGTGCAGATTAAGGGCTACCCCGTGCGCCTGCCCCTCGACGTGATGCTCGTCTTCTCGGCCAACCCCGAGGACTACACCGCGCGCGGCAAGATCATCACGCCCTTGAAAGACCGCATCGGCTCCGAGATCACGACGCACTACCCGACCGAGGTGCAGCTCGGCGTCGAGATCACGAAGCAGGAAGCCTGGGTCGAGCGCGAGGGCGTCGAAGGCACTTTGCGCGTGCCCGACTTCATCCGCGAGCTGGTCGAGCAGATCGCCTTCGAGGCGCGCGACGACCAGCGCATCGACAAGCGCTCGGGCGTCTCGCAGCGCATGCCGATTACCGTGACCGAGTCGGTCGTCTCGAACGCCGAGCGGCGCGCGCTCGTCACCGAAGAGGAGGAGATCGTGCCGCGCGTCTCGGACGTGTACGCGGCGGTGCCTTCGATGACGGGGAAGATGGAGCTGGAGTACGAGGGCGAGCAGGTCGGGGCCGCGAAGATCGCGCGCGACCTCATCAAGCGCGCCGCGGGCGAGGTCTTCGAGGGCTACTTTGTCGGCTTCGACTTCGGAGCGGCCGTCCGCTGGTTCGACTCGGGCAACAACCTCAAGCTCTCCGACGACGCGCCCGCCGACGAGTGCGTGCGTCTGCTTGAGGCCGTCCCCGACCTCATCGACAACGCCGTCGTCCCCTTCGACTTCAAGCGCTCGGACGACGCCATGCTCGTCTCCGCCTGCGAGTTCGTCCTCGAAGGGCTCTACGCCCAGAACAAGATCAGCCGCAACGAAGAGGGCGGCTACACCGCCGCCACCAAGGCGCGCAAAGACCGTCGCGGCATGATCTACGACGACCTGACCGAGTCGGGCCGCTACAGTTGAGGAGAAGTGTTATGGACTTAACTCTGAACGCCGTCTATCTCAAAGTGCCCGAAGGGTACATCGCCTTCGTCGAAGAGTTGCCCGGCGCGAACACACAGGGCGAGACGCTTGACGAGGCGCGCGAGAATCTTAAAGAGGCCGTCGAAATGGTGTTGGAGGCTAACCGCGCTCTGGCTGCGGAGTCAACGAAAGGCGCGGAAGTGATTCGAGAACAGTTGGTCGGCGGTTAATTGAAGGCCGTGCGTAAATCCGCCGCGTCAGCGGCGTTTGCGCACCGGGGCGATTCTTAAACTCGCCTCACATTTCACGTCATCGGCGGCGCGCCGTGGAAGAGGCGGTGCGTGAAGACGTTGAGGAACTTGCCGTCGGGGTCGTGCTCCTCACGGAGCCGTGCGAAGCGTTCGAAGTGCTCGCCGTGGGCGCGGAGCAGGTCGTTCTTGTCGAAGCTCTGGCAGTACTTGCCGAGGTGCGGGCGCGCGCCGACCTCGCGCATCAGCTTCTCGGCCTCCGCGTAGAACTCCTCGAAGCGGCCGTTGTCGTTGCAGCACAGGTTGAGCCACGCCGAGGCGCGGCCCCGCCCCGCACCCAACAGCGTGCAGTCGTGACCGGCCGGTGTGAACCGCACCTCGATGAGCATGTAGGGCAGCTTGCGCTCGCGGTACATCCGCTCGTAGAGCTTGATGAACTTGCAGCACACGTCCGACACCTGCTCGACGCGCACGGTGAACTCAAGCTCCTCGTGCAAAGGGTAGATCGTCCGGTTGAACCCCTTGTAGCTTTCCAGCACCAGGTCCGTCCCGCGCTTGAAGCCGTAGGCAATCGGCGACAACTTGGGCAGCAGCCCCGTGGCGGCCATGAGGCCGCCCACCCACGCCGAGAGCAGCGCGTCCTGCGAGATGCTGATGAACTCGCGCACGGGGCCGAGGAACGACTGCGGCTTCTCGGTCGGGTTCCATGTATTGATCTGGCAGGTCTCCGTGAAGGGGTAGAGATAGAGGCTGAAGTGCTTGTTCCCGTTGAAGAGCTTTTGGAAGTTATCCTTGACGTAACCGCGGGTTGACATCTGCACGCGCTGCTCGATGTTGAAGCGCGGGACGGCGCGCAGCACGACCTCCGTGATGACGCCGACGCCGCCGACGCCGCCGATGGCCGCCTTGAACAGCTCGTCCTCCGGCTTCAACGTGTGCACTTCGCCTCGGCCGTCCACGAGCTTGATGGCCGACACCCACTCGCTGACGAAGCCCCAGTCGCGCCCCGTGCCGTGCACGTCGGTCGAGATGATGCCCGCGATACTCTGCGCGTCGTGCGAGGGCAACGCGCCGATGGCGACGCCCAGTGCGGGCATCATTCGCGAGATGTCGCGCACGCGCGTGCCGCCCTTGAAGGCGATCTCAAGCTTCGTCAGGTCGCGCCAGATTATGCCCGTGTAGTCGTCGAGCGAGGCGAGCGTCTGGCCTTCGACGAGGATGCCCTGGTTGAAGGAGTGTCCCGCGCCGAAGAACCTGACCGTGCCCCGCGCATTCTTCACGAGCGAGACAATCTCATCATGCGTACGCGGCTTCGCGAAGTGCGCGGGGCGGTGGCGGTAGCGCCGGCACCAGTTGCGGAAGACGCCGCCGCGCACGCGCCCCTCCAGCCAGATGAAGCGCCCGAACGTCAGGGCGTAGAGGATGACGTTGAGCGTCGTGGCGAACGCGACGTAAAAGTAACCCCTTCTCTTCATCGCTCTCCTCCGAAGAAGTCCCGCACCGCCTGAGCTTCGCGCGCCGCGCCTTAACCATTGACAAGGCCGCGTCGCCCACATATCTTGCTTACACCTTGCAAGGCCGAACGCGCTTCACCGAAACACCGCACGAGTCCGCACGAGACCTTTAGACGCCGACGCCCGCCGATAAGGAGTCAGACCGTGACACCCGACCCTGTATTCACCCCGCTCAACTTCCGACGCCTGACCGTCAAGAACCGCATCTTCCGTTCGAGCATCTCGGGCCGGTTCGACAACTACGACGGCTCGGGCACGCAGGCGCGCATCAACTGGGAGGAGAAGTTCGCGCGCGGCGGGGTCGGCGCCATCATCTCCTCGTTCGTCGCCGTCTCGGTCGCCGGCCGCCACGTCCCCAACTTCGCGACCATCCACAGCGACGCACAGATTCCCTTCTGGCGCGCGGTCGGCGAGAAGGTACGCGAGCACGGTTGCAAGTACATCCTCCAACTCAACCACGCGGGGCGGCAGATGGACTTCCGCGGCGTGGACAACCTGCGACTCCCCGCGCTCAGCTCGACCTCCGACACCGAGCCCTTCAACGGGTTCGCCTGCCGCGCGATGTCGAAGACGGAGATAAGGTCAGTCGTTCGTCAGTTCGCCGAAGCGGCGCGGCGCGTGGCCGCGGCGGAACTCGACGGCATCGAGCTGCACGGCGCGAACGGCTACCTCATCACGCAGTTCCTCAGCTCCGCCATCAACGACCGCAGGGACGAGTACGGCGGCCCGGTCGAGAACCGCGCGCGCTTCCTCGTCGAGATCGTCCGCGCCGTGCGCGCCGAGGTCGGCCCGGACTTCCACCTTCAGGTCAAGCTCAACGGCAACGACTTCAACGACGCTGTCTTCTTCTGGAAGAAGAAGGGCAACACCGTCAAGGACGCGCTCGCCATCTGCCGGATTCTCGAAGCCGAGGGCGTGGACGCCCTCCACGTCTCAAGCGGTTCGAGCTTCCCGCACCCGCGCAACCCGCGCGGCGGCCTGCCGCTCGACGTGATCAAACGCGTCTACCCGCTCATCGACAG
>CAXTSK010000415.1:0-5094 GCA_964246655.1 uncultured Pyrinomonadaceae bacterium | reverse complement strand
GACGAAGGCCGCCCCCGCGATCAGCGGCAGCGACGCGCGCAGCCCCGCGGCCGTGATGCTCACGCCCGCCAGCGCCGTGAAGGCGAGCACACGCAGCGCACGTCGCCCCGGTCCGCCGAGCCGCGCCGTCAGAAGCCCGCCCGCCAACAGCCCGAGCCCGCTCACCGTCATCGCAGACCCCAGCGCCGCGGGACGGAATCTCGACAGGATGAGCGGCGTCGCCAGCGCCAGCACGACGCCCATGAAGAAGTTGGTCACGCCGAAGAGCATGACCATGCCGAGCAGCCCTCGCCGCTCGCGCAGGTAGCTCCACCCGCGCGCCGCCTCGCGCCACAGAGACTTGCGCTGCGCCGCGCCGCCCTCGTCCGCGCGCCGCGGGTTCGGGATGGGCACGACGAAGAGCACGGTGACAGCGACCATGAACGTCACGAAGTCGATGAACAGTACGCCGTGCAGGTCGATGAGCGTGATGAAGAGTCCGGCCAGCGCGGGCGAGACGATCTGCGCGACGCCCGCCGACAGTTGCGCGAGGCTACCGGCGCGCGGGAGGTCTTGCTTGGCGACCAGCAGGGGCACGGTCGCAGAGAAGCCCGGCCCCTGGAACGCGCCGAACCCCGCGCTCAGGCCCGTCGCCAAATAGACGTGCCACAGTTCGAGCCTGCCCGTATAGATGAGTACAGCTAGCAGCAGCGTACTCAGGGCCGCGCCCGTGTCGCAGGCGATGAGGAGCCGACGGCGGTTCCACCTGTCCACCAGCGCGCCCGCGAACGGGCCGACGAGGATGTTCGGCAGGATGCTGAACAGCGAGACGAGCGCGAACTGCGTGGCCGAGCCCGAACGCTGGTAGACCCAGACGCCGAGCGCGAAGCGCGTCAGCCCCGTCCCGGTCATCGAGATGAACTGGCCCAGGTTGATGAGCTTGAAAATGCCCATCCCGCGCGCACGCGCGCGCGCCGCATCCGTCGTCAAATCGACTTGCGCCGTCGCCATCTAAGCCCCCTCGCCCCGGAGCAAGTCCCCGACGGTCTGCTCGGTGCCCGCCGCCACGCGCTCAAGCATCTTCCGGAAATCTTCCATCAAACGCCCCGTCGCCTCCGGACTAACCTGGCTCGGGTAGTACGAAGTGAGGATCAGCATCGGCGAGGCCGGGAGCGGCCAGATCTGCACGCGCAGCGGGTGCTCCGTCTGCGTGATGGCGCTCGACACTTGCAGGTTCCAGTTGCGGCCGTGTTCGAGCACCGACTCGTCGAAGGGATAGTTCTCGAAGACGAGGTAGCTCTCGAACAAAAGCCTCTCCTTCGGCCGCCCGCACCATTCGAGCACGTCGAGCAGAGACGTGTGCTCGTACTGCCTTTGTTCGACCTGCGCGGCCTGCAACTCCTTGAGCCAGGACGTGAGCGTCTGCTCTTCACGCAGGCGCAGGCGCACCGGCAGCATGTTGTTCAAAGACCCGACGATGTTCTCGACCCCGGCCAGCTCCGCCGGTCGCCCCGAGCTGACGCTCCCGAAGACCACGTCGCGCTCGCCCGTGTAAGAACTCAGGAGCAGAGCCCACGCGCCCTGCACGACCGAGTGCAGCGTCAACTGGTGCCTCCGCGCGAGCGCGCGCAGCGCCGTGGTCGTCGCCAGCGAGACGACCATCTTGTGCTGCACGTATGCGTCGCCCGGCTGCGTCCGGTTATCGGGGAGACTCTCGACGAGCGGCGTCGGCGCGTCGAAGCCGCGCAGCGTCTCGCGCCAGAAGTCTGCGGCGCCGTCGAGCGTCTGCCCGCGCAGCCACGCCGCGTAGTCCTGGTAACGACCCGGCTCGTGCAACTCGGGCTCGGCGCCGCGCGCGTAAGCGTCGTAACAGGCGAAGAAGTCCTTGAGGATGAGCGGGTAGCTCCACCCCTCCTGAATCATGTAGTTGAAGATCCAGACGAACTCGTACGTGTCCTCCTCCGTGCGGAAGAGCGTGAGCTTCATCTGCGGGGCCGCCGACAAATCGAGCCCGCGCCGCCGCGCCTCACGCACGTACTCACCGATGCGCCGCTGCTGCTCGTCGCCGTCGAGCCCGCGCCAGTCATGTTGCTCGACGGGCACGCTCACACGACTCCAGACGGCCTGCATCGGCGTATCGAGGCCGTCGAGCACGAACGAGGTGCGGAGCGCGGCGTGGCGCGCGACGACGGTCTGAAAGGCGCGCTCGAAAGCCTCGACGTTCAGACGCAGGTTGCGCAGCGGCGTGACCATGTGAATCACGTAGAGGCCCGGCACGTGTCGGTGACTGTGGCGGTGAGCCATGTACCGCTGCATCGGCGCGAGCGGGTAGAGGTCTTCCAGATGGCCCACGCCCGCGAACAGCCGGTCGAGTTGCCGCTGGTCGAGTTGCGCCAGCGGAAAGTCGGACGGCGTGTAGCCGCGACGGCCCGGCGTCGAGCAGTGTCCGACGACGGCCTTCAGGTGTGCCTGGAAAGCTTCGGCGAGTCTCTCGATTGTCGCGCCCCTGTGGACGCGCGCGCCGTACTCCCATTCGACACGCAGACCGCCGTCCATCAACACAGGGTTCACTTCAATGAGGTACGGACGCCGCGCCTCGGGCTCAGCGGGCGGAAGGCGCAAAGCCTCGCCCCGCAACGTGGCGGAGTCAGACGACGCAGACGCGCCGATGGCCCTGTACGTTAATTGGGCCGCAGTCGGCAGCAGTTCATACGACAACCAGTGACGTGATGCGCTTCGCACGCGCTCCTTAACGTCCTTGATCGCCTCTTCAATTTGCGCCGCGCCGCGCGCTCCCAGCCGAAGCTGATAAGCGAGGTCGAAACGCCCAACCGTCCGCGACAAATCGAGCCGCGCGTCCGGCTTCTCCCTCGCGTCCTCTTCCACGTCGATGAGGACTGCGCCGCCCCCCGTCCAGTCCGACAGGGTCAGAGCCAGCGCCGCGAGCAGTAGTTCGTCGGCGCTCGTGCCGTAGGCATCGTTTGCAATGCCGAGCAACACCTCGGTCTCTGCCCTGCTCAGCGACACGGAGACAAGCCGCGCCTCGGCCTCGGTGTTGAGGTTGACCGTCTCGTCGTCCGCGCAGTCGGCGGGCAGCGTGTGCGCCGCCTCGGCGTCCGACGCGAACTCGCTCTCACGCCGCCCTTCAAGGTTCTGTTCCTGCTCGGCGAGCCACTCCGACCAGCGCCGCGGCGAGTCAGACCGTACGTGGAACTCGACCGCCTCTCGCAGCACCGTGTGGCGATAAGCCACGTCGAGGTCTTCCAGCAGCAGGCGCCACGAACGTTCGTCGGCGATGAGCCTATGTGCGACCAGCAGCAGGCGCGCGCGCGCGCCGTCAACGGGCTCGAAGAAGGCCGCGCGCATCAACGGCCCTTCCGAAAGACTCAGGCCCGCGCGCAGTTCAACCGCGGTCGCTTCGAGGGCGCGGCCTTCCGTCTCGTCTGCCGAGTCTTGCGCGGCGATGCATGTGACGGGAATTGACTCCGCGCCCTGCCGGTACGAAGGCTTCCAGCCGCCGTCTTCAAATCTCAGTCTCAGCCGCAGTGCTTCGTGGCGCTCCGCGACTTGGCGCAGAATCTCTTCCGACGCGGGGCCGAAGTCGCGCGGCACTTCGACGACGAACGCCTCACCCCAGAGGTCGGGTTGCTGCGGCGCGCGCTCGAAGAAACGCCGCTGGCCGGGCGTCAGGGCGACCGGGCCGTCGTGCTCGACCTCGTGCGGCGCGTCGGCCCGCGCGGCGTCTATCGCGGCGGCCAGTTCCGCCACGGTCGGCGACTGAAACATCTGCTTCGTCGTGAGCCGCAGCCCGGCGGCGTTCACCCTCGCGACAATCTGTATGATCCCGATGGAGTCTCCGCCCAGTTCGAAGAAGTTGCTCCTCACGCTGGCACGTTCGAGGCCGAGCGACGCGGCCCAGACCTCCGCGAGCACGCGCTCCGTCTCCGTACTCGGGGCGACGAACTCGTCCGGCAATTCGATGACGGCCAAGGGCACCGGCAGCGCGGTGCGGTTCACCTTGCCGTTGGGCAGCAGCGGCAAATTGCTGAGCACGACGAACGCCGAGGGCATCATGTACTCGGGCAGCTCGGCCTTCAGCTTCGCGCGGAGCGTGGGCACGAACTCACGCGCGAGCCTGTCGCCCAAAGGGTTGTTTGCGTACGCGTTGAGCGAGACATCGGGGCGCGTCTCTTCCGGCGGCCCCGGGTCTGCGAAAGCAACGCGCGCCCCTTCCTCCGAAACGTCGGACAGCACAGCGTCGAAACAACCACGCGCGTCCGTCTCGGACGTACAAAGCACCTCGACTTCGCACGACAGTTCGTCGGCCAGCCGCCAAATGTCCTCGGGATGTACGCCGACCCAACTCTCTTCGCGCAAGCGTCTCTTTAAATCTCCGACCGTCGCCGACGCGCCCGGCCCTGCCAACAAACTCAAGATTCGCAGGTCATGCTCGACGCGCGCGTCCGGCACGCGGCACGCGGCGAGGGACGCCGGGCGGCTCTCGGCAAAGCGGCTGCCCAGGCTCTCCAACGTCAGGCGCTCCCCCTGCCAGTCGAGACGTTCGAGCGGCGCCTGCGCGTCGTCTCGCCCGCGGCCGACGCGCAGAACTACGTCGTAGCGATAGCGCGTCATCTCGTTGTCGAAGCGGCCGCGCTTGGGACGTGCCTCGACGCGGCTGATGCGCGGCACGACGCCCGCGAGCGCCCGGAAGAAGTCAGGGTCGAGGGCGAGTTCCCTCTCCTGTGCAACGCGTCTTCCGACGCGCTGCCGGAAGTGTTCAAGCGACAGTTCGTCGGGCGCGTGCACGAGTTCGACCCCGGCGTGGAAAGCTTCAAGGAGTGGAAGACTCCGCACGTCGCCGACGAAGACGAAGCCGCCGTCCGCGACCGCCTCGACGGCCTGCTCAAGCACGCGCGCGAGGTATGCGGCGCCGGGGAAGTATTGCGCGACGGAGTTCAGGATGACAGCGTCGAACGCGCCCGGCTCGATGCCCTTGAAGTCGTCGGCGCTACGACGCAGGAGACGCGGCGGAGGCGCCGCTTGGTTCCAATGGCGCGCGACGTAGGCGAGCGCGGCCTGCGAGACGCCTGTCCCGCACTGCACCGAATACTGCGG
>CAXTSK010000414.1:2252-5122 GCA_964246655.1 uncultured Pyrinomonadaceae bacterium | reverse complement strand
GCGCACTACTACCTCGGCCTCGCCTACGTCGAAGGCCGCAAGCCCGGCTCGCTCCAGCGCGCCGAGGTCGTCGCCGCGCTCCAGCACTTCCAGCTCGCGCAGCGCGGCCAGCACGCCGCACAGGCGCGCGGCTACGCGCAGCAGTTGGAGAAAGAGTGTGACCGCTTGAGAAGGCAGTGATAAGTAGTGATGGGTTTCGGGTGATAGGTTTTAGGTGTTAGGGAAGACACGGCTTTTAACCAACACCTAACACCCAGCACCCAAAACCTATTACTGGATTGAGCTATGTCAGAACTACTCGTCAACTATCCGGACCGCGCGCCGGAGCGCCTGCCGCTGGGTCGCCTGCGCATCACCATCGGGCGCTCGGCACGCAACGACGTGTGCGTGCCCGACCCGTTCGCCTCGCGCGTCCACGCGGAGGTGCGGCGCGAGGGCGACAACTACGTGCTGCAAGACCTCGGCTCGGCCAACGGCACCTACTACAACGGCTCGCGGCTTGAGCAGCCCGTTGCACTCACGCACGGCAGTCGCATCCAGATCGGCGAGACCGAGATCGTCTTCAAGGATCAGACGACCGCGCAGCACTTGCCCGCGACGACCATCGAGGAGGACGCGCCGCTGCCCGAGGCGACCATCGCCTTCGACTCGGCGCAGCACACCACGAACGGCCTGCTCGAATCCATCGAGGCCGCGCGGACGCAGTCGTCGGGCCGCTTCGACGTGGCGACCATCATGCCGCATCGCACGGGCTCGACGGCGAAGTCGGCGACCGTCGCGGCCGACCACGGCGACCTGCTCGCGCTCATCTCGAAGGTCGGCGTGACGCTGCTGGCCTCGGCCACGCTCGACGAGACGCTCAGTCAGGTGGCGCTCCTCGTCTTCGACGCCGTGCCGGCCGAGCGCTGCCTCATCATGCTGCGCGAGCCGCCCGCGGACGGCGAGCTGAAGATTCGCGCCGCCGAGATGCGCGACCGCCGCCCCGAAGTCGGCGAGGTGCGCGTGAGCCGCACCATCATCGAGGAGGTCGTCAACCAGGGCCGCTCCGTCTTAACGTCCGACGCGCAGCACGACCCGCGCTTCAAGTCTTCGACGGTCACCTTCCAGGGCATACGGTCTGTGCTGGCCGTGCCGCTCGGCGTCGGCGACCGCATCTTCGGGATGATTTACGCCGACTCGCCGCTCGCCACCTCGCGCTTCACCGAAGACCATTTGAAGGTGCTGACGACGCTCGGCTCGGTCGCCGCCATCCGCGTCGAGAACACGCGCCTGCTCGAAGAGCACCTCGAACAGGAACGTTTCGAGCGCGAGCTGCAACTGGCGCGCGAGATACAGCAGCGCTTCCAGCCCACGGCCCCGCCCCCCGTGCCGGGCTACGAGCTACAGGGCATCAGCTTCCCCTCGTACCAGATCGGCGGCGACTACTACGACTTCATCACCTGCGGCGACGGCCGTCTCGTCATCGCGCTCGGCGACGTGTCGGGGAAGGGGACTTCGGCCGCGCTGCTGATGTCGAGCTTGCACGCGGCCGTGCACGCGCAGGTCGCGTCGTGCCGGCCCATCACGGAGACCGTCGGCGCGGTCAACCGCTACCTCGCCGACAACACGCCGGCCAACCGCTTCGTCACGCTCTTCTACGCGGAGCTTGACCCTCTGACCGGCTCGCTCTCCTTCATCAACGCGGGCCACAACCCGCCCATCATCGCGCACGAGGGCGGCACGCTCGAACACCTCGCCGCGGGCGGACTCCCCTTAGGCATCATCCCCGACTTCGACTACCGCGAGGGGCGCACGCAGCTGCGGCCCGGCGACGTGCTCGTCGCCTACTCGGACGGCGTTACCGAGTCGCAGAACCCCGCGGGCGAGGAGTTCGGCACCGTCCGCCTGCAAGAGGTGGTCGCGCGCAACCTCGGCCGCTCGGCCGCGGGCATCCGCGACAAGATCGAGGCCGCGCTCTCCTCCTTCGCGCAGGGCACGCCCGCCGGCGACGACATCACCCTCGTCATCGTCAAGCGCGACCCGGAAACGAAGTGAAAGGCAGTAGACAGTAGTCAGTAGAAAAACAGGTGGCGCGGTTCTCATCGACTGATGAAAGCCGCGCCGCTTTGCTCTTCTACTGACTACTGTCTACTGCCTTCTCGCAAGGGCGCGGACGCTGCGCGCGATGCGCTCGGCCGTCTTCTCGCCGACGCCGTCGAGGAGGTCGAGTCCGCCGCCCTCGACGAACTGCAAGAGGTCTTCGAGCGAGGAGACTTTGAACTGCTGGTAGAGCGCGGCGGCCGTCTTCGGGCCGACGCCCTCGACTTCGAGCAGGTCGAGCACCGACTCGGGCGTCTCCTCTTTCAGGCGCTCCCAGGCGTCGAAGGTGCCGCGCTCAAGCAGCTCGACGATCTTGCCGCTGATGGCCTTGCCCACGCCGGGCAGCGTCTGCAAGCCCTTCGGCCCCTCCTCGCGCGCGATCCGCTCCACGGGACTCGGCCACGTCTCCAACGTCTCGGCCGCGTTCCGGTACGAACGCACGCGGAACTTGTCGTCGCCGCGAATCTCCATCAGCAGCGCCAGCCGCTCGAACCTGCGCGCGAGTTCCTCGTTCGTCATCCGCCTTCGCCCCCGCTCGGGCGAATCTTACCACCAACCGCTCACCGCGTTTTAGAGAGCAGCGCGTCGCGGCGGCGGCGCGCGAAGTCGAAGAGCGCGGGCTGCTGCGTGCGCGTGGACTGGCCGGAGACTTTGACCTTGAGGTTGCGTTCGCTGTTGGGGAAGACGACGACGCGCGCCTGGTCGTCGCCGTCGAGGTTGGAGGAGTTGGCGGCGGCCTTCATCTCGGCGAGCTTGCGCTCGACCTCCGCGTGGAGCGCGGGCACGCGCTC
>CAXTSK010000414.1:0-2226 GCA_964246655.1 uncultured Pyrinomonadaceae bacterium | reverse complement strand
GGGGGGCTCGGGGCCCCACGCCGTAGGCGAGCCACTCGGCGACGGTGATGCGCGCGTCCTTCGGCCTGAAGTCCGCGCGCCCCGCTTCGAGACCGTCGCGCGTGAGCGCGTAGGTCAAAAGCCCCTGCTCGATGAGGCCGCTCTCAAGCGCGACATCACTGGCCTGCGTCGAGGTCAGGATCCGCATGCCCTTGTCGTAGGAGAGCTGCCCTAAGCCACGGCTCCCCATCGGCCCCGGCTTGAAGCCCTCGCCCTGCACGCTCGCCGCCGAGTGGCACGCGTCCACGACCAGAATCAGCTCGCCCGCGTCCACGTCCCGCAGCCAGGCGCCCAGCTCGTCGGATGAGATTGCTCGTCCAAGGGCGTCGCGCAGTTCGCCCGAGGCACCCGTGTCCGACGCGAAGAGATAGAAGTTGCCGCGCTCGTCGGCGTAGCCGTGGCTTGAGAAGGAGACGATGACGAGGTCTTCGGGCGTCGCGCGCTTAAGTTGCGAAGAGTTGGGGACTGCTTTCAAGACCTCTTCGTCAACCTTCCGCCCGGCGAGCAGGTCGAGCACGGCTTTGAAGTTTCGCTTGGTCGCGGCCGTCTCTTTCATGACGCGGGGCGACTGCTTGCGCCCGCCCTCGGAGGCGTAGTCGGAGATGAGAGGGACGCTCACGACCTCCTCGTACTCGCCGCCTTGACGGACGCGCGCGGCGACGACTTCCTGCAAGCGGCGCGCGTCGTTGGCGGCGAAGCGCAAGTCCCAGTCCTCGTTCTCGTACGCGTTGACGCCGACCGAGACGACGTACGCGCGCCCCTTCGCCGCGGGCAGCGGCTCCGAAGGTTCGAAGTCGAGGCGCGCGGTCGCGCTCTTCACTTTATCTTCGTTGAAGGCGTAGGCGGTGAACTCGACGCGCCTCGCTTCCGCGTCGCGCGGGCGCGGCAGGCGCACGTCGTCGAAGGTGAAGGTGGCCTTGCCCGTCGCCGCATCCATCTTCAACTCTCCGCCCTCCGCGGGCGCGTACGCGACGAGCTGTCCGCCGCGGAAGAGACGCAGGTCGTAGACGCCCGAGCCGTTCGAAGCGCCCGCGGGCTTCGACACCTCGACCGTCACGCGCGCGAACTCGGGCCGCCCCTTCTGCTGTTCGACGGAAGTGATGTTGACTACCGGCTGCGCGCGGTTGACCTCGCCGAGCGCGCGGACGGGCGCGAGCTTCTCACCCGAAAGTATGCGCGCGAGCAGGCGCGGCTCGTAGTAGTCGCGCATGAAGATTTCGAGCGGCAAAGGCTTCAAAGGATCTTCGGGCGCGACCCAGTGGACGCCCTGGATCTCGTCGAGGTCGGAGGCGTCGAAGCGGCCCTCCGGGTCAACGACCACCCAGCTCCCGTCGGCGCGCGTGATGAAGCGACACAGCTCCTTGCCCGTCTCCACTTTGTAGATGTGCTCGAAGCCGTCGAGGCCGTGGCCGAGCATGAAGCGGCCGTCGGGCGAGAACCCGCGCACTGAGTCGCCCGCGACTTCGAGCCTTCGCAGCTCCGTACCCGTCGCGACGCTCCACACCGTCGCGCGTTCGCCGGGGCCGTCGCCCGCGCCCGTCGCTAACAGCGAGCCGTCCGGCGACCACGCGAACGAATCGATGCGGAAGCCCGGCCGCCTCAGCGTTGACTCGGCCGAGCCCGCGTCCACGTCATAGACCTTCACCAACATCTGACGCAGGCTCGCGCCGTTATTCGCCGTGGCGACAAGGATGCGCTCGCCGTCGGGCGAGAGCGAAAGATAAGACGCGTCCGTGTACGCCTCGTCCGAGTCAACCTTGAACGAGCGGACGCGCTTCGGCTGACTCGCGCGCCAGACGTTGACGCGCTGGACGGTTGCGCCGCCGTCCTCTGCCACCGTCTCCCACGCGGCGGCGCGGCCGTCCGCGGTCATCACGAACTTATGATCCGTGTCGGCGAGCGGCAGCTCGACCGCGAGCTTCGTCTCCTTCCAGTCGCGCGTGGAGAGCGTGACGGTCTGCGGCTCGCCGTAGGCCGAGTCGCGGAAGAAGGTGACTGTGTCGAGCGGCGTGAAGCCGACGAAAGTCCACTCGGCGGTGTCGGCCTTCTCGCCGGGGTTGAGTTTGCCCTCGACGCGCGCGAGCCGCGCGCCGGTCTGCGCGTCCCAGACCTCGCAGACCAGCCCCCAGACGGTGACGACGAAGCGGCCGTCCGCCCACACGTCAAAGCCACCCGGGGGGTAGACCC
>CAXTSK010000413.1:0-5130 GCA_964246655.1 uncultured Pyrinomonadaceae bacterium | reverse complement strand
GCCTTCTACGTGGCGGGCCTGCCCGGGCTGATCTGCGCCGTCGCGGTGCTCTTTGTGCGCGAGCCGAGGCGCGGCGCGTCGGAAGCTCACGGCGTGGGCGCGCGCCGTCGCGAGGGCTCGCCGTACAGGCTCGTGCTCGGCACGCCGACGATGCGCTGGCTCATCCTTTCGGGCGCGCTGCACAACTTCAACATGTACGCCATCGGCTCGTTCCTCACGCCGTTCCTGATGCGCTACCACGGGTCGGACATACGTTCGGCCAACTTCGTCTCGATGGTCGCTTACGGGCTGTCGGGCGCGCCGGGTTTGATCCTCGGGGGGATGGCCGCGGACGCTGCCGCCGCGCGCCGGGGCGACGGCCGTCTGCTCGTCGGGGCTTCGGCCATACTCTGCTCGGTGCCTTTGCTCTTTCTCGCTCTGGGGAGGCCGGGCGGGGACACCGTCGGGTTCATGATTTTGATGGGGGCGGGCTGCGCGCTGATGTACGCGTACTACTCGACCGTCTATTCGACGATACAGGACGTGACGGAACCCGCTCTGCGCGGGACGGCGATGGCGCTCTACTTCTTCGCGATGTACGTGCTCGGCGCGTCGCTCGGGCCTTACGGGACGGGGCTCGTGAGCGACTTCTTCACGGCGCGCGCGGCGTCGGCCGCGGGGGTGACGGTGCACACGCCGCAGGCGCTCGAACCCTTCCGCGCGGCGGGCCTGCGCACGGCCATGTACGCCATCCCCGTGCTCGGCGCGCTCCTCACGCTCGTGCTGTTCGCCGACTCGCGCACCGTCGCGAAGGACACCGAGAGGTTGCAGAGCTGGATGCGCGACTCCGCCGAGTCTGAAGTAGTCTGCACTTGAGTGTAGCGGAGCAGAGATTCACCACAGAGACACAGAGGCACGGCCCGAACAATTTCAAATTTAAAATCCTTAATGCTGTGTCTCTGTGGTTAAGAGGCTCGGTGAACCTTGCCGTGGCGCATGACGAAGAGGGCGCGCTTGAGGGTCTGAATGTCTTCGAGGGGGTTGTCGGGGACGGCGACGAGGTCGGCGTAGAAGCCCGGGGCGATGAAGCCGCGCTCGCGCTCGACGCCGAGGAGGTGTGCGGCGTGGGTGGTGAGCGCGCGCAGGATATCTTCGTTGGAGACGCCCGCCTCGGCGAAGCTGTCCACCTGGCCGACGGCGAGCGTGCCGCGCGTCTCGCCGGGGAGGTCGGTCATCACGTCCGTGCCGAAGACGACCGTGACGCCGGCCCGGTAAGCGCGTCCGAGCCGCTCGATTCTCTGCGCGTAGATGTGGCGCGCCTGGTCGGCGGGGTAGCCGATGGCTTCGAGATACCTGGGCGTGAGGTCGGTGCCGACGAGCGCGACGTTGTTCTGCTTCATCAGCGCGAACTCTTCCTCGCCCAGTTGCCAGCCGTGCTCGATGGAAGCGACGCCGGCTGCGGCGGCGTTGCGCGCGCCCTGCCGCGTGACGCAGTGCGCGGCCACCCTGCGCCCGGCCCTCGCCGCCTCCACGACGACGAGGCGAATCTCCTCGGCCGTGTAGACGTAGGGCTGGTCGTCTACGACGAGCTTGATGAGGTTCGCGCCGTAGTAGATGTTCTCGCGGACGGCCTTCCGCAACTCGTCGGGCGTGTCGGCGAAGATGTACTCGGGGTTGTCGAGGACGTGCTTCGGGGCGGGTTTGACGAACTGCCCGCCGAACGGAGTGATGATGCGCCCGGCCGCTACAATTGTCGGCCCCGGCACCAGCCCCCAGGCGACGGCTTTGGCTAAATCGACGGCGGCGTAGTCACCCGAGTTGCCCACGTCGCGGACGGTCGTAAAACCCGCGTCGAGCATCTCGCGCGCGTGGACGACGCCGATGACGGCGCGCATCCCCGTCCGCCAGTTGAGGCCGTGGACGAGGTAGTCGCCCGCATCCAGGCTTCGCTGCATGTTCAGGCAGAGGTGCGTGTGCGCGTCGAAGAGGCCGGGCAGGACGGTCGCGTGCGAGAGGTCGATGACGTTCGCGCCCTCGGGGAAATCTACGTCCGCCCCGACGGCCACGATCCTTTCGCCCTCGACGACGATGAACTGATTTTCGGAGACCGTCCCCGTCTCCGGCGCGACCAACCTCCCGGCCTTAATGACGGTGGTGTGGGCCGCGGCGACCGCGACCCAGTACCCGAGCAAGGCGCGGGTCACCTCCATCTTAAGAATGAAGTTCACGCGTCAGTGCTCGCGCCGGGCGCCCGCGGGTAGTTCGCCCTGGTAGAGCTCTGCGCCGGAGGAGACGAACTCGGCGGCCTTTTCCTTCATGCCTTCGGCGAGCGCCACCTGCTCGTCGAGCTGGTTCTTCGAGGCGTAGTCCCTGACCTCCTGCGTGATCTTCATCGAGCAGAAGTGCGGGCCGCACATCGAGCAGAAGTGCGCGAGCTTGGCGCCCTCCTGCGGGAGCGTCTCGTCGTGATATTCGCGTGCGACCTCGGGGTCGAGGGCGAGGTTGAACTGATCCTCCCAGCGGAACTCGAAGCGCGCCTTCGAGAGCGCGTTGTCTCTCGCCTGCGCGCCCGGATGCCCTTTCGCGAGGTCGGCCGCGTGCGCGGCCAGGCGGTAGGCGATAACGCCGTCCTTCACGTCTTGCTTGTTCGGCAGGCCGAGGTGCTCCTTCGGCGTGACGTAGCAGAGCATGGCCGTGCCGAACCAACCGATCATCGCCGCGCCGATGGCCGAGGTGATGTGGTCGTAGCCGGGCGCGATGTCCGTCACGAGCGGCCCCAACGTGTAGAAGGGCGCCTCGTGGCAGACGGCGAGCTGGCGGTCAACGTTCTCCTTGATGAGGTGCATCGGGACGTGACCCGGCCCCTCGATCATCACCTGACAGTCCGACTCCCAAGCAATCTTCGTTAGCTCGCCGAGCGTTTCGAGTTCGGCGAACTGTGCGTCGTCGTTGGCGTCGGCGATGGAGCCGGGGCGCAGGCCGTCGCCCAGGGAGAACGACACGTCGTAGGCGCGCATGATCTCGCAGATGTCGCGGAAGCGCGTGTAGAGGAAGCTCTCCTCGTGATGCGCAAGGCACCACTTCGCCATGATCGAGCCGCCGCGCGAGACGATGCCCGTGGTGCGCCGCGCGGTTAAAGGAATGTAGGGCAGGCGCACGCCCGCATGGATGGTGAAGTAATCGACGCCCTGCTCGGCCTGCTCGACGAGCGTGTCGCGGAAGACCTCCCAGGTGAGTTCTTCGGCCTTGCCGCCGACCTTCTCAAGCGCCTGATAAATCGGGACGGTGCCGATGGGCACGGGCGAGTTGCGCAGAATCCATTCGCGCGTGGTGTGTATGTTCTTGCCGGTGGACAAGTCCATCACGGTGTCCGAGCCCCACTTGATCGACCAGCGCATCTTCTCGACCTCTTCTTCAATCGAGGAGGCGACGGCCGAGTTGCCGATGTTGGCGTTGACTTTGACGAGGAAGTTGCGGCCGATGATCATCGGCTCGGACTCCGGGTGGTTGACGTTCGTGGGGATGATGGCGCGGCCGCGCGCGACCTCATCGCGCACGAACTCGGGCGTGACGAACTCGGGCAGGGACGCGCCGAAGCTCTGGCCGCGGTGCTGGTGGAAGAGAGAGCTGCGGTCGTCCTTCGTGTGCTCGCGCATCGCGTGGAGCGCCCGCTCGCGCCCCATGTTCTCGCGCAGCGCGACGAACTCCATCTCGGGCGTGACGACGCCGCGCCGCGCGTAGTGCATCTGCGTCACGCACGCGCCCGCCTTCGCGCGCAGGGGCGCGCGCTTCAGGCCGGGAAAGTGTTCGAGCCGGCCCTTGTCCTTGTGCTTCGCGAACTCGGCGGCGCCCGCGGTCAGGTAGCCGTCGTCCTGCGGAAGAATCTCGCGACCCTCGTACTCTTCCACGTCGCCGCGCGCGAGTATCCATTCGCGGCGTAAGGGCGGCAGACCGGCGCTCACGTCGCAGCGCACTTCGGGGTCGCCCCAGGGGCCGGACGTGTCGTAGATGCGGACCGGCTCGTTCTCTTCGACGCGGCCGTCGGGCAGACGCGTCGGCTGCAAGCTCACCTCGCGGAAGGGCACGCGCACGCCCTCGCGTTCGACGTAGACCCTGTGCGAGTTCGGCAGGCGCACGTCCGCGCTCTGCCGCTCGCCGTTACCGCCGTGCCCCGCGGCGTTTCCGTTACCTTTACTCATCGAACTCTTCTCGCTTTCAGCGCGCCGCACTCAAGTGGTCAGGTGCGCAAATGCGAAGGGCCGTTCCCTCTTGAAAAAAGGACGGCCCCTCACAAGCCTCCCTTCGGCGGTACTAACCGCATCAGGTTCAAAGGGTCTCGCCCACCCCGGGCGACTCTCAGCCGCTTGCCGTCGCGGCTCCCCCGTTCTACACTCCACTGTAACTTTTACCCGCGCAGCGCTTTAATCGTACGCCGTTCGTTCCGTGTGGAGCGAAGTTTACTCGTCGCACCGCGGAATGACAAATAATTGAACGCCAGCGCACACTATCGTTACCTTACGCACTTATAAGGGGGCAACATTGGAAAGGGAAAGGAGCAAACCTGGAATGAAGATTCTCTCTGCGGGCAACGTGTCCGCCGGTGCGCTCGTACTCCTCCTCGCGCTCGGCGCGGCGGGGTGCGGCGACAAGGACAACGCGAACAACACCAACACGGCGCACAACGCCAACACGGCGCCGACCGCGACGCCGGTGGTGGCGACGCCGACGCCCGTCTCGACTTCCGAGGACACGGCCATCAAGAACAAGACGGAGGCCGCGCTGACGAAGGCCGGCATCTCCGGCGTGACCGTCGAGGTCAAGGGCGGCGAGGTCACGCTCAAGGGCGACGTGCCCAAGGCGAAGTGGCCCGACGCAATGAAGGCCGCCAACGAGTCCGGCGCCAAGAAGGTCAACAATCAACTCAACGACAAGAAGTAGGAGGGCAGGGACTATGGCAGTCAGGGAGAAATATCAATCGCTCATAGACCTCGCCAACCAGAGCGGCGTCAGCAACCTTCAGGTGACGGAAGAGGGTGACGTGCTGCACGTCACGGGCACCGCGCCGAGCGAAGACGCGAAGAAGAAGGTCTGGGACGAGTACGGACGCCTCGACCCGGACATGCGCTCGGGCGACCTCGTCCTGAACCTCGA
>CAXTSK010000412.1:0-5136 GCA_964246655.1 uncultured Pyrinomonadaceae bacterium | reverse complement strand
GAACGCTGAACGATGAACTGAAGGCAAGCGGCTTTCAGTTCATCGTTCAGCGTTCCTACTTCATCGTTACTCCTGCCGTATGTATTCCGCGCCGAGGTCTTTGAGCAGCTCTTCGAGCTTGTCTGCCTCCTCGTCGCTCTTCGACTCGACGCCGATGAGAATGCTGCCCGCGCGCAGGGACGCGTCGTAGACCTTCGCGCGGTGCTCCGGAATACCCGCGCCGACGAGCGCGCCGATGAGCCCGCCGACCGCGCCGCCGGCACCTGCCCCTGCAAGCGCCGCCGCCAGTGGCCCCGCGACTATGAGACCCAGGCCCGGCAGTACCACGTTCGTCCCGACCGCGACAATCGCCGCCACCACCGCGCCGACCGTCCCGCCGGCTGCCGCGCCGTAGCCGAGCCCGTCGGCCGCGTGCGTGCGCGTCTCGATGGCAAACTCCTTCGACTTGGTTGCGTCGGACATCAGCACCGAGATGTCGTCGCGCGTGTAGCCGCGCTTGAGAATCGCGTCAACGGCCGCCTCCGCCGCCACGCGCGTCTTAAAAACTCCCGTCACAAGTTTTGCCATAAAAAAACTCCTTACTCGAAAAGAGGCCTACCCACCTTAACCCACGGCAAGCTCCGTGCCGATTTCAAGCCCGCACACTTTCATCGATTCGCCGAGCGATAGAACCAATTACGCCGCGCCCTCTGAACGTCCCCGTACCAAAGCGGAACGAGCGCGCTCGCCTGTGTTCTGTTCGGCGTCAGGGTCCGAGCCGCGCTCGCGGGCAACGACGGCCGCGCGCTGGTATAATCCCTGCCTTCTGGCGGACGGCAATTCAAACTTTTCCCGGGGAGACTTCTGTGATCAAGGCGGTCATCTTCGACGTAGACGGGACGCTCGTCGATTCCGTAGACCTGCACGCGCGCGCCTGGCAGGAGGCGTTCGCGCACTTCGGCAAGCACTTCGACTTCGAGCGCGTGCGCTCCCAGATCGGTAAGGGCGGCGACCAACTGATGCCCGTCTTCCTCTCCGAGGAGGAGCTTGAAGAGTTCGGCGAAGAGTTGGAGGAGTACCGCGGCGAACTCTTCAAACGCGAATACCTCCCACTCGTGAAAGCCTTCCCAGCCGTGCGCGAGCTGTTCCGGCGCGTGAAGGACGAAGGGCTCAGCGTCGCTTTGGCATCTTCGGCCAAGGGCGACGAGCTGAAGACTTACAAGAAGCTCGCACGTATCGAAGACCTCGTCGAGGAAGAGACTTCGAGCGACGACGCGGAGAAGTCGAAGCCGCACCCGGACATCTTCGAGGCCGCGCTCGAAAAACTCGAAGACGTGCGACCTGCCGAGGCAGTCGTCGTCGGCGACACGCCTTACGACGCAGAGGCCGCGAGCAAGGCCGGAATTAAAACCGTCGGGCTTCTCTCCGGTGGCTTCCCCGAAGAAGACCTGCGCGCCGCCGGCTGCGTCCGAATCTACCGCGACGCCGCAGACCTCCTCGCCAACTACGATACCTCGCCGCTCGCCACGCACTCTTCGCCTTGATGAGAGTCCTTCAGGTCAGCTCGGCGCGCGCGTTCGGCGGGGGCGAGCGCCACCTCTGCGACCTCGCGCGCGGCCTCCACGAACGCGGCCACGAAGTCCTCGCCGCACTGCGCGAAGGCTCGACGCTCCGCGCGCGACTCTCGTTCCTGCCCGAGCAGAACGTTTACACGATGCCGCTGCGCAACTCGCTCGACCTCGGCAGCGCGTGGAAGCTCGTGCGCGCCGCGCGGGAGAAAAAAGTTGACATCATCCACGCGCACGTCGCGCGCGACTACGCGCCCACTGCCTTCGCCGCGCGGCTCGCGCCCGCGTCGCGCCTCGTCGTCACGCGTCACGTCCTCTTCCCCTTAAGCCGCGCGCACCGCTTCGCGCTCTCCAACGTCTCGCGCGTCATCGCCGTCTCCGAGCCCGTCGCTCATGCTCTGCGCTCGCAGAAGATTTTCGACGAGGACAAGATTCGCGTCGTCCAGAACGGCGTAGACATCGCGCGCTTCGAGCGCGCGCGCGCCGAAGCCGAGCCTGATACTCACGACAGACCCTTCCGAGTCGGCATCATCGGCGAATTGAGCGTAATCAAAGGGCAGGAGGAGTTCGTGCGCGCGGCGGCGCTTATCAGGAAGGATTTCGGGGAGCGTGTTGAGTTCCTCATTGTCGGCGAGGACAACTCGCGCGGCCGCGAGTATCGCGCACGCATCGAGCGGCGCGTGAATGAGCTTAATCTGGCGAATAATGTGCGTCTGCTCGGTCGCGTTGAGGACGTGTCGAGTATCATCGTCAAACTCGACGTACTTGTCTCCGCCTCATACTCCGAATCATTCGGCATGGCGATGGCGGAGGCGCTCGTCTGCGGCGTTCCCGTCGTGGCAACCGCGACCGGGGGCGCGCAGTCTTTAATCGAGGACGGCGTCAACGGACTTCTCTTCCCCCGCGGCGACGTGCGCGCAATGGCCGCGGCCGTCTCTTCACTGCTCGCCGACGAAGAGCGACGCCTCACGCTTGCGGTTCAGGCACAACGTTCCGTGCGCGAGCGCTTCAGCCTCGGGCGCATGGTAGAAGCGACCGAGCGCGTCTATGAAGAGGCGCTCGGCAGGAGTGGTGGCGCGGCCTCTTAAACATTCGCGGCGGCGGCGATATGATGCGACGGTAAATCTTCTAAGACTTACTTCGTGCGTGGTGTGTTTATGAGCAAAGGCTTGGCGCGTGTGCGCGGCATCGAGATGGCTTACGAGGACACGGGCGGGAATGGTGCCGCGCTCGTGCTGCTGCACGGCTTCCCCTTCGACCGTTCGATGTGGCGTGGGCAGGTGGAGTCGCTGGGCGGCGAGTTCCGCGTCGTCGCGCCCGACCTGCGCGGCCTGGGTGAGACGCCGCTCGGCGTTGGCGGAGTGTCGGTCGAAGGGATGGCCGAAGACGTGGCCGCGCTGCTCGACGAGTTGAATCTCGGGCGCGTCGTCCTCGGCGGGCTCTCGATGGGCGGTTACGTCGCCTTCGAGTTCTTACGCAAGTTCCCCGGGCGCGTGCGCGCGCTCGTCCTCGCCGACACACGCCCGCAGGCGGACACCGAAGAGGGCCGCCGCGCCAGAGAAGCGAACGCGCAACATGCTCTGAAAGATGGCATGGTGCCAATCGTCGAGTCGATGCTGCCGAAGGTCTTGTCTGCCGGGACGCGAGAGCGCGGCGGCGAAGTCTTCGAGCGTGTGCGCGCGTTGATGCTCGGCACAAGTCCCGAAGGCGCCGCCGCGGCGTTGCGCGCGATGGCCGCAAGGAGAGATCAGACGGACCTCCTGCCGTCGATAAACGTGCCGACCTTAATCGTCGTCGGGAGCGAAGACGCGATAACGCCGCCCGCGGATGCGGAGGCGATGAGCGCTAAGATAGAGGGCTCGCGTTTAGTCGTCGTCGAAGGCGCCGGGCATCTTTCCAACGTCGAGCAACCCGAAGAGTTCAACCGCGCGCTCGTCGAGTTCCTGCGCGTTCTTCCCGCCTGACTGTTTCGCGTGAAGGGAGTAGAACCAACGGCGTGAACGAATCATGGAAGTATCGCATCGAGGAGCGCGTCCGCTGGGGCGACGTGGATGCGGCGCGCATTATTTTCTACGGCGCCTACATACGCTTCTTCGAGTTCGCCGAGACGGAGTTGTTCCGCGCGGTCGGCCTGCCCTACAGCGTGATGTTCGACGAGCTGGACGTGTGGCTTCCGCGCGCTCACCTCGAATGCGACTTCCACCGCGCCGCGCAGCTCGACGATCTGTTGGAGGTCTGCGTCTACGTCGGCCGCGTCGGTAACAAGTCTCTGCGGCTCGACTTCGAAGTGCGCCGCAACGGCGGCGACGAACTGGTCGCCAACGCCCACTTTGTCCTCGTCGCCGTCCGCCGCCAGACCTTCGAGTCCGTCCCCGTCCCCGAAGAACTCAAAAGACGCCTCGCCCCGTACACGAAACCCGTTAACGATAAGTTGGATTAGAAAGGGTTGAAGGCGCGGCGGGCGAGGGTGCGTTTGAGATCGACGTAACCCTGGTCTCCCGTGACCAGCTCGCGCAGCGTGCGGCGGATGCCCGGGTGCGCGCGCGCGAGCTTGATCATGCGGTCGGTGAAGGGGCCGCCCCAGAACCTACCGTAGAATCTGCGTCGCATCTTCGACGCGCGGCACAGCTCGCGGCCGAAGTCGGCGCGCCACTTACTCTCGTAAGCCTTAACGTCGCCCGCCAGGTAAGCTTCGGCGAACAGCTCGGCCGAGCGCAGCGCGTAGAAGATGCCCTCGCCCGTCACCGGGTCGGCGAAGCCCGCGGCGTCGCCGAGGAGCGCCCAGTCGTCGTCCGCCGCCCGCCGCGCGTCGAACGTCTCCGGCGCGAGCCCCGGGATGCGCGCCGCGTAGCGCTCGGCCAACGCGCGCAGCCTCTCTTCAATGTCGCCCTCGCCCTTAAGAGTTAAGCTTTTGTTTGAAGGTGAGGCGCCGCCCTTCTCCCTCTCGCGGTAATAGCCGACCATGAAGTCCCAGAGCATCTGGTCGAGCACCTTGTGCTCAAAGGCGTCCTGTGCGGTGGCGATGCCGAACGAGATGTGGTCGAGGCGCGGGAAGGCCCAGGCGTAGCCGGCCCAGCCCGGCAGGAAGGCGATGACCGTCGGCGCCTCGTCCGCCTCGTTCAGAGGGGTTCGGTAACCGAACGCGACCTCCATGTCCGAGTTCGACAGAGGGCCGGCCAGCCTCTTTGCTATCGCGCTGTTCGCGCCGTCCGCCGCGACGAGCACGCGCCCGCGCCAGCTCTCACCTTCACGCGAACGGACGACCCAACGGCCTTCATCATCCTTCTTCTCCGACGCGCCGACGCGCCGTTCGAAGACGCTTGCGCCAGCCCTCTCCGCGCGCGCGCGCATGTAAGAGTCGAACGCGCAGCGCGAGTAGATGGCGAACGGCTCTGCGAGCTTCAAGCGGACGCCTTCGCCCGCGGGCGAGACCATCTCAACCTCCGTGACCGCCCGCCCGCCCGCTTCGAGCAGGAACGGCCAAGCCTTGAGCGCCTTCGAAGTGACCCCGCCGCCGCACGCCTTCGCCTCGCCCGCCGGCCGCCCGTCGAAAAGGGCCACGCGCGCGCCGCCGCGCGCCAGCCTCTCC
>CAXTSK010000411.1:0-5149 GCA_964246655.1 uncultured Pyrinomonadaceae bacterium | reverse complement strand
CTCTTCGGCGTCGGGGTGAAGGGAAGGGGTGGGCCGCGTCCCGGAGGTAGTGAAGTGATGAGCGCGGCGGGCGGCCGACTTCAATCGAGCTTGCCGGCCCACTTCTTCAGCGCGCCGTCTTTGCGGCACGAGGAGAGCGGCTTGGCGCGAGAAGACTTGATCTCCAAAACCTCGCGGGTCTCCCTGTTGACGCGCACCTCTATGCAGCCGCAGCCGTAGCCGTAGTCGTTATTCGTCTGCACCCACTGCCCGCGCCGGAACTTGGGCCACGGCCAGTCGCCCTCGACTTGGTAGCCGCCCTGCACCCCTATCGTCCACTCGCCGTCGCGGTCATAGAACCAGATGTTCGCGGGCGTCGGGTTGCTGAACCACCCGCAGCGCGTCTCGAACCCCGCGGGCGCGGACGACGCGCGCGCCGCCGGATACACGACCGCCGCGATGAACACTACGTAGCCGACGAGCGCGAGCCTAGGCTTTACGTTCTTCATTCTCAAGCCTTTCTTTGCCGAAGCCGCGGGAGCATTCACCGGCGGCTCCCACGGTAAGAGAAGTCGTACCCGCTGCCCGAGCCGCCTTCGGCCTCCGGCCTTAGCAGAAGTATGCCGCCTACTGCTTCTTCGGCAGGCTCGCGGTGAAAGTAGCCTTGACCGACTTGTCGCCTTCCGTCAGGTTCACCTCGCCGCTCATGGCCGAATCCGTGACCGAAGTGATCTTCACCTCGCCGGCGGCCTTCTTGTCGCCGTAGCCCATCAGCGTGTCGAAGTTCGTCGCCGCCTGTTTGCCGTCGGCGAACGACTCGATCTTGACGAGGCGGACGCCGTTCACGTTCGCGGCCTGCGCGCTGTAGGTGCCCACCTTGAAGGGCGACTTCGCCCCGCTCCCGTCCTCGCCGGTCAGTTGAATCCCGACGCGCATCTGGCCGGGCGCTGTCATCGATCTGTTCACCCACGCCGAGTCGGCCGCCGCGTTCAGCTCGTAGTTAGTGAGGTAGATGATGTGCGCCGAGGTCTTCAAGGGCGGCCTGCCCGGCGCGGTGAACGACATCTCGCTCGGGTAGACGAAGCCGGATTTGACTTCAAGAGTGGTCTCCTTGCCGCCCGCTTTGACTTCGAGCTTCGGCGTGCCGTCGGTCGCGCCGCAGGCCGCCAGAAACGAGACGAGGCTTGCCACAACCAAAAGTTTTTTCACGGCAGGTTCTCCTTCCGAGGTCTTGGTTCTTTACTGAATCCTTCAGAGCTGGACTGCTTCGAGCGTCGAGACGCCCGAGAGGCTGCCGTCCACGTTGAATCTGTATTCGACGTGCTGGAATCCTCTGCCGCCGTTTCTTCCGGGCGGCACCTGAAACCAGAGCGTGACTTTCACCTCGCCGTTATCCGCCGAGGCCACCCGCGGAGGGTGGAAGTCGAACTTCTCTAACCCATTCGGGTCCGTGTGCGGCACGTCGAAGAACGCGAGCAGACCTTTTTCGACCCAGGCGAGCGCCAGCCTCTCGCGCCCCTCCCGGTTCGCCTCTCGCCAGCCGAATGCTTCGAGCGCGGCGTGGTGAAACTCGTGCTCCGTCGCTTCGTAATAATGCGACCCGACGAACGCGCCTTCGAAGTGGCAGCCGTAGTCGTTCCTGAAGAATCCGACGACGATCACCCGCGAAGACTCTTTCGGCCGCTCGATGCACACGTCCTTCGCTTCGAGCCGGCGTGCGGCCCGCAACTTGGCCGCGAGCCGCTTGTCGTCGCCGACGCGCGCGGCGTTCTCCGCGTCAACCCGCTTCTGAATCTCCGCGATGACGGCTTCGTTGGTGGATAAATCCACGTCAGCCTCTTTCGTCGGCCGGGCGTGCTCCGAACATTCTGCGCGCCGGCGCAGCCCGCCGAGAGGCCGGGTAGGGCGAGCAGAACGACCAGCAGGGCGGTCGCAGGATTTCGGCGGCCTGCGTTTGTCAGCATGGACGGGGCACCCCTTCGTCACTGGAGGACGTTGATCTCAAGCATCCGCGTGCCCGAGGACAACACCTGAAACTTGAACTCCGCGTGCTCCGTCGTCACCGTCTTTTCAGAGGCGCCGGACGGGTCGGTGATGTTCGCTTCGATCTCCTTCGGCAGCAGCTGGCCGTCTATCATCCTGGAGATTGTGCCTGCTTCGGTCGCGAAGAACTGGAGCGCCGACGCGTCGGTGCGTGGGCTCATTGTGAGCAGCACGTGGTAGACCATGCCGTCTTTCCCCGCGCTCTGGAAGTTGAAACCGGGGCTCGACTTGTCGCCGTAGGCGGCCGTGTTCTTCACCCCGAAGTAGAGGTCGGCATCGCAGTCGTCGTCCCTGAGGCTGCGCTCCGCGAACGCAGGGTCTTCTACCATCCGGCAGAGCTTGTCGGTGGGAATCCCTTTCACCGTCGTCTTGCTGACCTGTTCGTTCGCCCCACCCGCCGCCGACTTCGCCGCGGAGCAGCCGAACACGGCCGACGAGGCCAGTGCGATTAACCCGACGAGGATCATTCTGGTTCTCATTGATTCTCTCCCTTCTTTCAGGACAAACGTTGCGGGCACTTGGCGCCGCCTACTGGCACTTCACGAAAATTCCCCCGCGCGCGATGCCCGCGACCCTCGCCGCGCCGAAGGCCGCGCCGTTCCTGACCTGCTCCAAAGTGAACTCGCGAATCTGGCAGAGCGTCTGGCCCGGCAGGCGCACGAGCGCGAGGCCGTCCTTCTGGCGGTACTTGTCGCGCTCGACGCGGTAAAGTTTGTATTCGGTGTGAATGCTGACGAGGGAGGTGTCGTCGTAAGGCTTCCAGGTCGCGTAGGTCATGCCCGTCCTCAGCACCTGCACGCCGGAGTACTGCTTCGCGAAGGCAGCGCGCGCCATCCCTTCGAGCGCGGCGTCGTGGTAAGCGGGCTGCTTCCAGCCGCGCGCCGCCGCGACCTGCTCCACCTGAGACTTCAGCTCGTCAGCCTGCTTGAAGAGCGGGGCCAGGGTTTCGGCGGGAATCTGTCCGCCCGCTTTGGCGTAAGACTCCTGCACGCCCTTCAGTTCTTTCCGCTGCCAGGCGGCGCGGTCGTACATGAGTTGCTGCACCCCGTCCTTCACGTAGCCGTTCGGGTCTCGCGTCGCCTCGCGGATGGCGCTCTCCCAAATCCCGATGTTGTCGCGGGCGCGGATGTCGCCGGCAGTCCCCAAAACCTTTCTCATCACCGCGTCGCGCTGCTCGGCCATCCCGCACCAATCGGCGGGGTGCATATTGATGTCGCCCGCGTAAATCGGGTCGTCAACTCCGGGCGCGTTCGTCAGGTTCGGATATTTCTGGCAGACGGCGGCGAGTCCTTCCAAACTCTTCCGCATCTCGGCGATCTCGGCGTGGTCCTGCGGGATGCTTCCGCCGTTCACCCTGAACTGCGGTTTGTAAGCCCAGGCGAAAAAGTAGACGACCTTGTGAAAGGGTTTTGCTTCGTCTTCGAACGCCGCGCGCAGAAGTTTCTGCTCTTTCTCTTCATTCTGTTTGCGGTTCCACGCCTGGGAGCTCATTAAATCTTTGAGTTCCGCCTTGAAATAGTCGTATCTGTAAGGCCCGTATCTGACCGTCGCCGTGCCGCCGCTAATCGATTCAATCTTTCCCTCGCGCCTGATCGTATCCGGCTTGGATATATCGATCACCGCATCGCCCACCCGAAAAGTCTCCAGCGGCTCGGTTCGCACGGGCTTCGGCGGCTCGACTTTTTTGAGGTCGGCGCGCATGTAGAATCTGGTCGTGCCGTCGTCGAACTTGACCTTCGCCATGTCCGGCATCTTGAAAGCCTCGACGACGGCCGTCCGGCCGTCGGGCGTCTGCACTCTGTCGCCTTCTCTGTAACCCGCCGTCTGGGCGAAAGCCGCGAGAGAGACACACGCCACGAGCAATGAACATAAAATCTTCTGTCTCATCTCTTCTTTACTCCTCTGTGTTTCTCGCCCTGCCTCTTACTTGACTCTGTTTGAAGGCACGGGTGCGGGGCTTCCCTTGGCTGTGACTTTCGAGGCCGCCGCCCTGCCTTCGGCGGAGGCCCACGGCTGGCCGTAAAAAAATCCTTCGGCCGCCGAGACGGGCGCGAGCCGCTTGTCTATCGCCGTGCCGCCCGCCGGTATCTCCGTCTCAACGAGGTAGGCGTTGGGATAGAGGTTGATGTTGCCGTCCTGCTCGGCGTGTTTCGTCGCCACGCCGTCCGGCCCGATAGTCCAGCGCCACGTGCGCCACGTCGCGCCGTTGTTCGTCAGGCTGCACTCCCACCGGCCCGGGTGGTTGCTCACGTTCGTCTCCCAGCCGTCGGCCGCTCCCGCGCCGTAGATGAACGGCAAGTCAAGGCGCACCCAGGAGAAGCCGACCTCATCGCGGTACTCCGTCCCGCTCTTGAACTGCGGCGCGAGGCGGTCCGTGTAGACCTGCGCGTACTGGCGTTCGGCGATGTCATCGACCTTGTCGTTCTTCATCTCAAGCGGCTGGCCGTCCACCGTGCAGCGCAGGTAGCTGTTGCGCATGTCCTTTCCTTCCTTGCTCGGCGAGAGGCTGAAATAAAGCTCGACGGTGTTGGCGGGGAGGATCGCCGAGCGCTCGCCGTAGCCGTTGTAGGAGTGTGATTTCGCGGGCCGGAAGAAGAGGAAGCTGACCGGGGCTTCGGCGTGGCGCGAGATGTAGTACTGCGGCGTGTCTGCAATCGGTTTGGTCGTCGGCCCCATCACGCGATCTGCTTTGAGGACTTCGATTCTGTAATTTCTGACGGGCGTCTCCGCGTCCGTGTCGCCGTTGACGAAAATCACCTGCACGTCGAGTTTGCCGAGTTCCTTCGTCGCCGTCTCTTTTTTGAAGCACCCGTCCGTCCAGGCGGAGACGGCGTCAGCCTTGCCTATCTCGGCGCGCGTGAACTGGGCGTCGCAGCGGGTCGTGGCGACGGACTTCCCGTTCTTCGAGACGACGAACTTGAACGCGCTGCTCTTGGGGTAATCGCCGAGGAGGCGGATGGAAGACTTCAACGCCCACCCCAGATCGACGCGCGAGCCGTTGTCGGTCGTCTGAGAACTCACGGCCTCGAACCAGGTGAAACCGTCGTCAACGAAGTTGCCGGCGGGGGCCGCCGCCGACGCGTCCGCCCCCAGCCGGCCGCGCGCGCCGTGGCCGTCTGTGTTCGGG
>CAXTSK010000410.1:0-5180 GCA_964246655.1 uncultured Pyrinomonadaceae bacterium | reverse complement strand
ACGCGCGCGACGATGGCGGTCGGGTAGTTGCCGATCTCGTGGTACTTCATCTCGGCCAGCGTGGGGAAGTAGCGCGCGGCGGCGAGCCCGAGCGGCGAGCTCATCCCGCCCGCCTTCAGGTTCTCCCACTTCGAAGCGTAGGCGCGCGCGAAAGAGACGGCCTCCGTCCCGACGAGCCCGCGGCTCCGCGCACGCGCCATCCCCTCGCGGTAGGCGTGACCCATCGCGAGCGTCACGGTGCCTTCGCCGCCGTTGTAGGCCGCCAGCACGAACTTCCAGAACTCGACGCCGTCGGGCTGGCCGTAGCGCGAGAAGGCCGACGCGCCTAAGCGTTGCGCCTTGAGGTGAAGCAGACGCGCCGCGCCCGGTATCGCCTTGTGCGGGTCGAGCCGCTCGTCGGCCGTGGTGCCTGCCATGCCGACGCGCAGGCCGACCTCGCGCGCCGCCTCGCGGCCGAACTGCGCGATGCCCGCGTAGCCGTAGCGATTAATCACGTCCGTGTCAAAGCCCGACTCCTGCGCGAGCAGGCCCTTGAGGATCGAGGGCGAGAGCCCCGGGCACCACTGGACGGCGTGCGCGATCACGTCGTCGAAGCGGTGGACGGCGCCGCCCGAGAGACGCGCCGAGCCCGCCGCCGTGTGCGTGGCGCGCTCGAAGGCGGTGGCGAACTGCTGCGGGCCTTTGACCTCGCCGCCGAGCACGTCCGCGCCGAGGAAGTCGCTCACCTCGTTGAGCGTCGGGTGGACGAGGAGCGCGCTGATCTGGTTCCACTCGTCGAGCAGCGGTTGGTTGTCAGCCGTCAGCGGCTCGCCCTTCATCTCGGGGTGGCGCGCGTAGAAGATGAGGTCGGTCAACTGCCAGGGGTCTGTGACGCCCTCCTGAATCGCCTGCACGAGCGTCTTCAACTCCTCGAACGTGCGCTCGCGCAGGAAGGCTTCGTCGGAGACGGGAGGCGCCGTCGCCTGTCTCTCCCTGCGGACGAGCGCGGCGTTGTTCGACAGGCGATCGCCGAACTCGGCGCCGCCGCGACGGCGCGCCGCCTCCTCGGCCCGCGGCGCTTCGACGGGCGCTAAAGGCTGGTTGCCGACTCTCTCTGCCCCGGCCATCGCTGCTGCCTCCCGAGTCGCTGTCAGACGTTAGTGTTGAGGATGGTTTTCACCCCGCCCGTGACCTGATCGACGACCTTGCTCAAGACCTCGACGTGCTGTGTCACCTGATAGAGCCGCGCCTGTAGGCCGAGCAACTCGGTCGTCGAGAGGTCTTTGTTCGAGCGCATGATGGACTCGACCTGATTCCACTCGGTCTCAATCTGCCCGAAGCGCCCGCGCAGGTCAGGCCCCGTCGAGCCCGGCGCGTTCGACTTCGAGATCACGTCGCGCAGCATCCCGAGCCGCGTGCGCGAGTCGATCAGCTCGGGCAGAAGGGAATTGACGTTCGGCGAGCCGGGCGGCAGGCGCTCCACGCGCTGCATCAGGTCGAGCCGCATCTGCTCGATCTTCGCGCCGGAGACGGACGCGGGCGCCTGTGTCTGCTGCGGCGCGCCGAGCGCGTTTGCGTCGCCCTCCTGCTGGCGCAGGACGCTCTCGAACGAGCGCCCGGCGGTGCCCTGCTGCTGTTGGAAGCGCTGCCCCTCCAACTGCTGCGACAGGTTGCCCTGCACGATTCCTGAAACCGGGTCTGCCATCACACGCCCTCCTTGGCGGAAATATCCGTTCATCTCGGTTATCGCCGATTGGAGGAAAAAGTTTCCGGCCCCGGGGAGAATTTTTTTAAAGAGACTTCAGGGGTTGAGCTGCGCGAGCAGCGCACGCGCGCGGACGAGCGCGGGGGAAGAACTTTCCTGCGAAGGGCGTGGGCCGAGTTCGAGCGCGGCGAGGAGGTGTCGGCGGGCCGCCTCGCGGTCGCCGAGCTGCAACGCGGCCTCGCCGCGGTTGACGCGGGCCGTCACGTCCGAAGGGTCTGCGGCGAGCGCGGCCTCAAGGTGTTCGAGCGCGCGTTCGGGCTCGCCCTTGCGCAGCCAGAGGGCGCCGAGCGCCGACTGAAAATATGCGGTCGCGGGCGCGAGCACCGTCAGCCCCTCGAAGATCGTGACCGCCTCGTCGTGCCGCCCCTGCTCGGCCAAAGCGTAGCCGATGTCGGCGACGAGCCGCATCTCCTCGGCCGTCCACCCGCCCGCCGCGCCCAGAGACGCGCGCCCTTCCAGCCAGTCTTCGAATAAACGGTTCGGCGTCATCAGTCCTGCCGTTAATCTTAGCAAAAAAAATCTGCCGAAAGGCCGTCCGGGCAGGAAACATTCCTGGGCGGCCGCCGATAATTTATGCGAAACGGGTTAGAGAACGGAGGGGAGGCGGGCCATGTTCGGACTAGGAAAGATTTTCGACGGCGTCTTCGGCAAGTTCTTCGACTCCATCGGGATGGGGTGGTTGGGGCAGGCGCTCGCGCTGACGGCCGACATCATGTCGGGCAACTGGGTCGGCGCCGCGCAGGACGTTTTCAAACTCGTCGCCGAGTTCACCGACAGCTCGTGGATGAACCAGGTCGCCTCGCTCCAGCCGCTCGGCGCCTTCGACGGCGGCGGCTGCTTCAGCGACATCCTCTCGGAGAGCACGCTCGGCCGGTTCCTCGAAGAGGCGGCGGGCAACGAGCGGAGCGGCTTCAGCCAGTTCTTCTCGGCGCTTAACGTTGTGCAGGAAACGTTGCACAATAGCTCAGTGCTCACGGCGAACCGGAACTTCGCGATGTCCAGCCAGAGCGTCTGACCGAACGACGCGCGGGGCACGCGGCGTGCAGCGTAAGAAGATTCCGAAGGCAGAGATGGACGGAAAGGCGACAAGACAAGGTTCTTTGAGTAGCGAAGGTGGGCACGGCTCTTTGCGCGGCAAACTCGGCGTCTCCGAACAGGAGTTCCGCGCGATGGGCCAGATGGGCGCGATGTATTACCGGCAGGGCATCCTCGACAAGGCGCAGGCCATCTTCGAGGGGCTGGTCGAGATCGACCCTTCGAGCGCGGACGCGCAGTCGGCCCTGGGCGCGCTGCTGACGCGCACCGAGCGGTTCGACGACGCGCTCGGGCACCTCGACCGCGCGGTCGAGCTTGACCCGAAGCAGATCGCGCCCTACGTCAACCGCGCAGAGATTTTCATCAAGCAAGGGCGGGCCGAGCAGGCCGTGGCCGACCTGAAGCAGGCCATCGCACTCGACCCAAGGGAGACAGACCCGGCCGCCAACCGCGCGCGCGCCATGGCGCTCGGCATCGCCGAAGCGCTCAAGGCTTCCGGGGTCAAATAAACAGCCATCAGTTCCGTATCAACGAAAGGAGCGTGTCATGAGCGGCATCAGCATTCCACAGAAACCCGGCGCACTCGAAGAGGGCGCGAGCGAGACCGAAATCATCAACTACAACGCTGCGATGCAGAAGTACTGGTTCGCCGTGCAGCAGGCCGCCAACGAGCAGAGTCAGGAGGCCAACGCGCTGTCGAACATCGCCAAGGCCGGCCACGACGCGCTGATGGCGGTCGCCAACAACATGAAGTAAGAGCGCGCCAGGAGACACACTCCCGGGACTCGGACGGACGCGCCTCGGCCCAAGCGGCCGGGCGCCTCCGTCTGTCTGCGCACCTGTAAAGGGGGTTTCGGCATGAAGAGAAGTCTGAGAACGAGAGTCGGGTCGCTCGCCTTCGCCTGCCTGATGCTGCTGGGCGGCGCGGCGGAGGCTTGGGCGCAGTACAGTCATCCGACCGTGAACGTCTACAACCCGGGCAACTACAGCAGCACGCGCCAGACGATGAGCAACCGTGCGGCCCTGCGCGCCGCTTTGAAGAGGAAGAAGCAGCGGCAGAAGGCTCGCCGCAAGGCTTTGCGGCGAACCGTCCGCTAGGCGAACCGCGTCTCAGCTTCGGGGCGCATGGGACAGGCCGGGACTGCGCGCTCCGTGTGCGCGTGGTCTTCCGGCCTTTTTGTTCTTTTGGTTGAAGGGCGGGGGCGATGACACGAAAGAATTTGTTAAGCACAGTCGGGCGGACGCTGCGGGTCGCGTCGCTGTTCGCACTTGCCGGGGCGACGCCGGCGGCGGCGCAGTACAATCACCCGACCGTGAACGTCTACAACCCGAACGTCTACAGCCGCACGCGCCAGACGATGACCGACCGTGCAGTCGCGCGCGCCGCGCTGAAGATAAAGAGAAAGTCGTCCTCCGCGAACAACGCGCCCGGCTCGCGCCCTTCGACGCTCCCGCCTTCGACGCGCACGCCGCTCGTGGGGAGCGTGACCTTCAAGCCCGTCGCCGACCAGATCGCGCCGCGGAACATGGCGCTCGCGCTGGGCGACACGCCCGCGGAGCAGAAGCGGCTGGAGGGTTTGTTCTCGGAGGCTTTGGAGCACTACCGCGGCCGGCTCAAGCAGGCCGGCCTCCCCACCAACGACGTAGCGCGCGCGGCCGCGTACCTCGTGACGGCCAGCTACTACGCCGCGAACGACGGCGTCTCGCTCAACGACGCGCAGCTCGACGGGCTGCGCAAACACTTGCGCGAGTTCTTCTCTACGGACGAGACCTTCCAACGGCTGAGTGACCGCGAGCGGCAGGAGTTGTTCGAGGATTACGGCATCACCGCGACGTGGATCGACTCCGGCTACAACATCGTCAAGCAGGCCGGAGACAAAGAGGGCGTGAGGCAGTGGCGCCAGATGGGGCGGCAGAATTTCATGGCCGTCCTCGGCGCGCCGCTTGAGAAGGTTTTGATTACGCCGGACGGCGTCGAATACAAATAACCACAGAGACACAGAGGCACGGCTTGAAGCAATCAGTCTTCAAAGCCGTGCCTCTATGTCTCTGTGGTTAAATAATGCGTCACGCGTTCTGCTTCGCGCCCTTCTCGTGACGCGAGGCGACGCGCTCCAACACTTCGGCGCCCCAGCCGAGACTCGCGGCGGCGAGTCCCTTCATATCTTCGGCAAACACTTCGGCGGAAACAGGCTCGGTGTAGGTGCGACTGAGAAGGAGCGCGCGCGTCTCTTCGCGGTAGACGAGCGAGCCTCCGCCCGCGCCCGGGTTCTCCTCTAAAAAGTCTTCGAGCACGCCCGGCCGCGGCGCGTTGCGGAAGCGGTAGACGAGCGCGCCGCACGTGAGCGCGCTCCGGGCGTCGTCGTACTCGAAGTAGAGCGCCGCCGGGCCGAGCATTAGG
>CAXTSK010000409.1:0-5215 GCA_964246655.1 uncultured Pyrinomonadaceae bacterium | reverse complement strand
CGCCCGACCCGTCCGGCCGGCAGTCTTCTTTCGAGAGCAGCACGAGCGCCGCGTCGCAGCGCCTCATCACCTCCGCGGCCTCGTCCGCGACGAGCACCGCCGAGCCTTCGTGCGGCGCGCGCCGGGAGGCGTGGCTCTTGATGCCCGCCAGTTCGAAGACCGTCTGAATCTGCGTGACGACGTGCGCGGGCTGTCCGCCGTACGAGATGAAGAGGCACATCCCCGGCGGCGGGCCTCCGAGGTCTTCGTCGTCGAAAGCCGTCTCGCCCTCCTCTTCGCGTCCGCGCGCCGCACCACGAGTCACGTCTCGACCCTCGGCGTATTCGCCGAGACAGCCGCGCTCGACGCGCATGCGCGCGGGCTGTCCGCGCTTGCCGATGGTCAGCGTGCCCAGCTCCGCGGCCTGGCAGAGGTGGAAGAAGCAGATGACGCCCTCCTCCGCGCCCTTCGCGCCGGCCGCCGCGAGGAGCGGCCCGAACTCCTCCTTCAAGTACGAAGCCACGTCGGCGTAGGTGACGACTTCGAGAGCCTGCCGGTGGATCCACGCGAGCGCCGCGCGGTAAAGCGGATTGGAGTCGAGCAGCGCGCGGTAGGCGCGCGTCTCGGGTTCGAGCCTGCGCGCGAACTCGCGCCCGCGCTGCGTTAACAGCAGGCGCTCGCCGCGGCGCGCGACGACGCCCCACGCCTCGTAGGCCGCGACCTTGCGCGGCTCGAAGACGCGCCGCTTGGCGTCGGCCAGCGCCTCGACCACCGAGACGCCGGTCGGCTTCCGCTTCAAATACTGGACGGCCTCGCGCAGGTCGCCGGGCGTCGCCAGCACGGGCAGCGTGGCGCGCCGCGGTTCTTCTCCCGGCGTCAGCAGACGCAACGCCCTCGGCCGACCCTCGGCCGGAGCGCGTCGCGCAGCGGGGCGGGACTGTTCCCTCTGACTCGTCGGTACTGACAGGCTCGGCATGTGTTCCCTTTCGCGGCCGCGCGCCGGTTGGTGAAGACCAAGAGCGGGACGCACCTTTACACATTACGTCAGGCTAGCCACTTTGATGCGAGTTTTTGGGGCGCGAAAAAAATTGTGATGAACGGGCCAGCCCGAGTGATGAAGTGGATTCGACGCGATGTGTTGACGCTTTAGCGGGTAAACCGTGGATTAAATACCGAGGCGCGGAGCCTTTGCCGTTCTCAAATTTCAATTTTGAAATTTGATAACGGCAAAGGCTTCGCGCCTATGCGTTAACGACGGTGGTTTCGTGTTTCCCTTTGCCCTTGCCGCCACCACCGCCGTGACCTTGGCCTTGTCCCTTGCCGCCGCCACCGCCCGCAGGCGGGCCGCCCGCGGGAGCCTGTTCATGGCGCGCGTGTCCCGGCGGCGCCTGCGCGGCCGGACGTTGCTGCTGGCGCTCGGCGCGTCTTTGCTGTTGTTGAGCCTGACGCGCGTTCATCATCTCCTGCTGCTGAGCCCTCTGCGCGGCGGCCTGCTGCGCGCGCTGCTGCTGCGCGGCCTGGCGTTGCGCGTGCGCGTTCGCTTCGGCCTGACGCTGTGCTTCAAAGCGCTGCCGTTGATGCTCGGACGCGCGCTGTCTTTCGTTGGCGGTCGCCTGAGCTTCGCGCTCGCCGCGCGCGTGTGCTTCGGCGCGGGCGGCGGCGACCCGCTCGGCCTCGGGGTTCACGGGGCGCGTCCAGGAGTCACGCCCACGTGCGGCGTGCTTCTCTGCCTTCTCCTCGCGGCGGTCGTTGCGCCCGCGGCCTCGTGCCTGCTCAAAGCCTCGTGCGGGCGGCGGCGCCTGAACAGCTTCCTGTCGCTTGTCGTCGAACTTCAGCTTCTCGCGCTTCTGCTTGTCGGGCACGGGCTCGACGCGGAAGCGGCGCGCGAGGTCGTCCCTGAACCTCGGCGGCGGCGCGCTCGCGTAGACCCGCGTCGAGTCGAGCTTCTTAGCAAGGCCCGGCGGCAGGACGAAGCCGCGCCGCTCGTTGGCGTGCGCGTGCTTCAGCGAAGCCTGCCGCAGCAACGCGTTGGAGAACGGTTCGAGCACCGGCCGCATGCCTTCGAACGAGCGCGGGTCGTAGCGCACGATGGAGTTGCGGTCAATGCGGCGGTCGAAGTCGTCAACCGACACGACCGTCAGCCCGCCCGGCACGCCCATGTTGACGACGCGCTCGGGCGCGTAACTGTTCCCGTCGTAGTAGTGCGGCTGCCAGTTCGCGTCGTAGTAAGCAGGCGCGTACGGGTCGCCGGGCGCGAGCGGCACCCAGCCGATCTCGTTCGCTCCCGTCGCGGGCAGGAAGGCCACGAGCGCGGGCGCGTATGCGGGCTGTGTGTTCGCGGCATCAGGCAGCCAGTACCAGCGGTTGCCCGCGCTCACTCAGCGTCCGTAGTGATAAGGCGCATAGCCCCAGGGCTCGTTCGAGACCCACGTCAGGCCGTACGGGTTGTCCGTCATCCAGTAGCCGTCGCGATACGGCGCCCAACCCTGCTCGACGCGCGGGCTCCACGCGTAGCCGTTCAGGTTCTGCCAGTCGCCGTAGTAGTCGAGGTCGCTCGCGCCCGGCACCGACGCGGGCACGTAGCGGTAACTCGCGTAGCGGTTATAAGGGTCGTAGTAGTCGGGGTCGTTCAGGTACGCGTCGTAGTCCGCGTAACGACCGTCGTAATAGTCCGGGTAACGGTAGCCGTAGTAGTTATCCACCAGCCCGCCCGCGTAGTCCGGGCTCAGGCGCGAGAGCGCGACCTGCGCGGCCGTCTGGCCGAGCAGCGTCAACATCTCGCCCTTGCTGATCTGCCCGCTGCCCGCGAGGCCGACCACCTGCGCGAGCCCGCTCAGCACCGAGACGAAGGCGGAGCCGTCGTCGTTGTAGCCGACCTGATAGAGCCCCGGCTGTTGGAAATCGACGGCGCCGTAGGGCGTGGCGACCTCGAACATCTCGTCGGGCGCGAGCGCGCCGATGTCGAAGATGGCCGAGCCGTCGCGCAACGCTAACTGCGTGCGCCGGTCTGAGAGCGATACCACGTCGAGCGCGGAGTCGGGGTCGATGGTGGCGAAGTTGCGCCCCGTGAAGGCGAGCGACGCGCGCGAATCGTCACGCGCGTACAGACGGTCGCCCGTCGTGAGCGGCGTGTTCGGCGTCAGCTCGATCCAGTTAGACTCGTCGCCCGCGTCGGCGCCCAGATCGCGGCTCAGGCCGACCTCCCCGTCCACGCGCTCGACGCGCGCGGCGTGCGGCAGCGCGAGCGCCTCCGCCTTCGGCTCGTGCTTCATCCAGAGCGCGGCGGCCACACCGCCGAGCGCGGCGCAGGCGATGAAGACTAACGTCAGGTGAGGCCAGACCTTGATGCGATTATGACGAGCGTTCACGTTCATGACATCTCCGTTGTGGTTAAAGGTATCTCCTTCTTACCTTCGCAAAGGTCATGTCGCCGAGCCCCACTTGACGGCTCATTCGTCTTAAGATTATGAGCAGGTGAGTTAAACGAAACGGCCTCGCCCGTCACTCTTCATCTCATGTAATAAAACGATTCCGGCGGCACGATATCGTGTCTGCATGCCACGATACGGTTGGCCGTGCGGGCTTGAATGTTGTGCGCTTGTTGCGTGTGCGTGCGCGCCTAAAACCCTCGAAAATGTTGCGGAGTCGTAGCGATTGGATAATAAATCGCTCGGGCGCAACCAATTCCCCGCTTCGCTTAGTCAAACCGCTTGACTTGCTTTCCGCGGTTCGCCAGAATTCGAATCAATCGGGAAAGATTTCGGAGAAACAACCTCGCCAGGTAGGCAGACTCGGAGGGACTTACCCATGCGCTCCGGCCGCCCGGAAGTTTGGGCGCTGACCCCAGAGGTCAGAGTAGGCGCGGGCGTTCGCCGGAAGAGTTAAGGGCGGCGGCCGCGGGGCGCGCGAAGTTTCCCGACGGACTTTCGCACGAACGGAGAAAGATAAAGATGAGCAACGTTTCGAAGAGAGTTAGATTGATCGCACTTACTTTCGCGCTGGCGCTCGCGGCCTCGTCCGCCGTGCTCGCGCAGGACACTACGGGCGGCGGCAACGGTCGCACGGTGGCCTCGGGCCAGAAGATGAAGATCAAGGGCGTGGTGACCAGCCGCCAGCCCGACAGCTTTGTCGTGCAGGACGCGAACGGCGTCTCGACGACCGTCACGCTGACGAACGCCACGAGCGTCAAGACCACGGGCGGCTTCCTGCGCGGCGGCACCAACTACGGCGTCACCGCCATCCTGCGCGGCCTCAACCTTGAGGTCGAAGGCCGCGGCGACGGCACCAACCTGGTCGCCGAGAAGATTCGCTTCAAGGAGGGCGACCTCCGCACGGCGCGCACGGTCGAGGCCAACGTGACGCCGGTCGAGAACCGCGTCGGCGCGGCCGAGGGCCGGATCGGGCAGGTCGAGCAGAACGCGCAGCGCCTCTCGGGTCAGTTGGACGAGTTGGCCGCGGTCTCGAACGCCGCGCGCGGCGGCGCGAAGGCCGCGCAGGAGACGGCCGACCTCGCCGTCAACGGCGTGAACGCGACCAACGAGCGCATCTCGGCTTTGGACGACTACCAGGTGCAGAACAACACCAGCATCCTGTTCAAGGTCGGCAGCGCCGTGCTCTCGGCCGACAGCAAGTCGAAGCTCGACGAGATCGCGCAGCAGGCTTTGCAGGCCAAGGGCTACGTGCTTGAGGTGAGCGGCTTCGCCAGCGCCGACGGCTCGACGGAGGCCAACCGCAAGCTCAGCCAGCGCCGCGCCGACACCGTCATCCGTTACCTCGTCGAGAACCACAACATCCCGCTGCGCCGCATCGTCACGCCGTACGGCTACGGCGAAGCGCAGCCCGTGGCCGACAACTCTTCGCGCGAGGGGCGCGAGCAGAACCGCCGCGTCGAGGTCAAGGTGCTCGTCAACCGCGGCATCATCCAGGGCGGCCCGAACATGACCCGCCCGACCGAGAACCCGGGCAACTAGTCCGACAGACGAAGTGGGCAGTAGGCAGTAGGCAGTAGGCAGTTGAGGAGGGGTAGTCTTAACTGCCTACTGCCATCTGCCTACTGCCTACTGCTTTTCACGGAGGAGTGACACAGTGTTCCGTTTACCCGACGCGGCGAGAAGGTTTCTGTTGGGGTTGACGCTGGCGGCCGTCGCGCTCTCGGCCATCGCGGCGGCGGGCGCGCAGACCCGCAAGGCGAACACGAACGCGAGGCCGCGGCCGCCGCCCGTCGTCGTCCCGCGCC
>CAXTSK010000408.1:1285-5239 GCA_964246655.1 uncultured Pyrinomonadaceae bacterium | reverse complement strand
CACACCCACCAACAAATAACCCCCAAACCCCCCAATTCTTCAGACTCCTTCATTCTGAACAATCATGTCCCGCGAGTTCGCCCCCGCGGGGACGATGGGGAAGACGTTCTCCTCTTTGGAGACGAGGACTTCGATGACGGCGACGCCGGGGTGCGCGAGCCCTGCGGCGAGCGTGTCGGCGAGCTCGGCCGGTGTTGACGCGCGGAAGCCGGCGGCGCCGTAGGCTTCCGCGAGCTTGACGAAGTCGGGCGCGACCGAGATGTCCACCTCGGAGTAGGTGCGCTCGTAGAACATCTCCTGCCACTGGCGCACCATGCCGAGGTAGCCGTTGTTCATGACGACGATCTTGACGTTGATGCCGTACTGGACGGCCGTCGCCAGTTCTTGGTTCGTCATCTGGAAGCCGCCGTCGCCGACGACCGCAACGACCAGTTGGTCGGGGCGCGCGAGCTTCGCGCCGACGGCCGAGGGCAGGCCGAAGCCCATCGTGCCCAGGCCGCCGCTCGTGATCCACTGGCGCTCGCCGTCGAAGGGGTAGAACTGCGCGGCCCACATCTGGTGCTGACCAACGTCAGTGGTTATAACTGCGCGCCCTTCAGTCAACCTGTGCAGCTCGCGGATGACCGACTGCGGCTTAATCTTGTCCGAAGAGCCCGCGTAGCGTAGCGGCTGCTCGCGCTGCCAACCGCGGATGCGCTCCCACCAGTCGGCCCGCTTGGCGATGCCGGCCTTCGACCGGGCCTTGCGCGTCTCGACCTCTTTACTCAAAGCCGCGAGTGCTTCGCCCGCGTCGGCGGCGATGGAGAGCGTGGGCGCGACGTTCTTGCCGATGTTGGCCGGGTCGATGTCGATGTGGATGACGCGCGCGCGCGGGGCGAAGGTGGCGAGCTTGCCCGTCACGCGGTCGTCGAAGCGGACGCCGACGGCGATGAGCAGGTCGCTCTCGGCGACGGCCATGTTCGCCGCGTACGTGCCGTGCATCCCGAGCATCCCCATGCAGAGCGGGTGCGCCGAGGGGAAGCCGCCGAGACCCATGAGGGTCGGCGTGACGGGAAGCTGTAAGCGTTCGGCTAAAGCAAGTAGTTCTTTCGAAGCGCCCGAGTTGACGATGCCGCCGCCGACGTAGAGCACGGGTCGCTCGGACTTAATTATCTCTTCGGCGGCGCGCGCGATTGCATCGGGGGCGGGCACGCCCTTCTTCTCTTTGAAGGGGAAGGCGACGTGGTCGAGGCGCGAGTAGGAACAGCGCGCGGCCGACACGTCCTTCGGGATGTCGATGACGACGGGGCCAGGACGACCTGTGCGCGCGAGGAAGAAGGCTTCGCGGACGACGCCCGCGAGGTCGCGCACGTCGCGCACGAGGTAGTTGTGCTTGACGCACGGGCGCGTGATGCCGACCGTGTCCACCTCTTGAAAGGCGTCGGTGCCGATGAGCGGCAGAGGCACCTGACCCGTGATGACGACGATGGGCGTCGAGTCCATGTAAGCGTTGGCGATGCCGGTCACGGCGTTGGTCGCGCCGGGGCCGGACGTGACGAGCGCCACGCCGACGCGACCGGACGCGCGCGCGTACCCTTCGGCCATGTGGACGGCGCCCTGCTCGTGGCGGACGAGATAATGCGTGACCTGCTCGCGGTAGCGCCACAGCTCGTCGTAGATGTGCAGCACCGCGCCGCCCGGGTAGCCGAAGATCGTGTCCACGCCCTCGTTGACGAGCGCGTGCAACAGAACCTCCGCGCCCCTCGGCAGAGTCTCGTCCGCGCCAACCGCAACGGGCGGCGCCGGCTTCGTCTTCGTGATGTGCTGCTCTGCAATCATGGCTACTTCTTCGGAACCACTTTGACGAACTTCTCGCGCCAGTCTTCGGAGAGGCGCGCGATCTCTTCGGCCTCCGCGTGTTGCAGGGCTTCGGCCAAAGCCTCGCGGTAGTGGCCGAGCAGTTCGCGCAGGTTCGACTCGTCCGAGTCTTCGACGGACTCGATGCTGACCCGCGCGCCCGCGGCGAGGCGGCGTCGGACGGCCCCTTCGTCGAGCCCGAGTTCTCTCTCCAACAGCAGGTAGACGACGCCGCCCGTCATACCGGAGCAGAGCCACGGGCCGGGGTCGCCGAGCACGAGGCCGCGCCCCGAAGTCATGTATTCGAAGGCGAAGCCCTTGAGGTTGGCGCGCGCGGCGATGTTGCCCAGCTCGTCGCGCAAGCGCCCGCGCAAACGCCCGCCGAAGATGAGGTCGGCGCCTGACAGTCTTATCCCCGCGCGCGAGTCCGCGTCGCCCTGCACGACGAGCAGGCCGGCCTGCGCTCCGTAGGCGAAGCACTTCCCGACCGAGCCGTCCACCGCCGAGCCGTCGTGGTTGATACCCTTCAGGATGCGCACGCGCCCGCCCGACGCGCCCTTCGCCCCGCCGTCCTGTACGCCGCCGTGGACGAGGATGTCCACGCCGTCCGAGTTGAACGCGCCGAGGCCGTTGCCCGGCACAGAGCCTTCGAGGAAGTTGAGCACCGCGCGCTTCAGGCCCAGCGCCGCGGCCGACCCGTTGCCGTTGCCGCCGTTGCTCTCGAAGAGTTGACTCAGACGCGCGCGCGTCAGCTTGCCCGCGAGGTGCGTCCCCAACGCGCGGTCGCCGCTGGAGACGTTCGAGTCGTCGTAGTAGACGACCTCCTTGCCCGCCTCGGCCAGCTCCGTCACCGAGGTCGAGATGTCGCGCGTCAGCGACGTGAGCGAGCGGCGCGCGCGCCCCACCGTCGGCTCCTGCGCCGAGACGCAGCGCGCGCAAGGCTCCTCCGGCTCCAACAGCCACGCGAGGTCGAGCCGTTCGTGCCCGCGCACCTGTTCGAGCAGGTCAACACGTCCCACCAGCTCGCGCGTTGACGAAAGCCCCGCCCGCGCAGTCTCGCGCGCGACCTCCTCTTTGACCTCGGAGAAGAAGCGGACGAGGTGTTCGACGGCCAGCTCGTACTCGCGCGGCTTGAAGTGCTTCTGCCCGGCGGCGAGTGCTTCATCCGCGTCCTTCAACTGGCTGGTGATGCCGACGTGGCAGGTGCCCGTGTTGCACTCGCGGCAGCTCGTGCAGCCGATCGCCGCCATCGCCATCGTCGCGAAGCCCACGCGATCCGCGCCGAGCATCAGAAGCCTTACCACGTCGCGCCCCGACTTCACGCCGCCGTCGGCCCACAGCTCGACGTGCCTTCTCAAACCGGCGCGCACCAACGCGCGGTGCGCCTCGCGCAGCCCTATCTCGACCGGTAGGCCCGTGTGACGCAAGCTATGTTTGCGCGCCGCACCCGTGCCGCCGTCGTAGCCGCTGATGGCGATGATGTCTGCGCGCGCCTTCGCGATGCCGGTCGCGATGGGGCCGAGATGCGGGATGGCCGGAATCTTGACCGAGATTTTCGCTTTCGGGTTGATGGTCTTCAGCTCCTCGATGACCTGCGCGAGGTCTTCGATGGAGTAGATGTCGTGGTTGTTCGACGGCGAGATGAGGTCTATCCCTGCGGGCGTGTGTCGCGTCTCGGCGATGCGCGCCGTCACCTTGAAGCCGGGCAGCAGGCCGCCCTCGCCGGGCTTCGCGCCCTGACCGATCTTGATTTCGAGCAGGTCGCACGAGTTGAGCAGCCGCGCGTTGACGCCGAACCTTCCGGAGGCGACCTGCTGCCCGCGGTGCTCGCGGTAGCGGCCGAGCATGTCGGGAATCTCGCCGCCCTCGCCGTTGACGCAGATGATGTCGAGCTGCTTCGCACCTTCGGCGTAAGCGCGGAACGAGGTCTCGCCCTGCGAGCCGAAGCTCATCGCAGAGAAGTAGAACGGCGCGGCGTGTCGGCCGGCGCGCGTGTCTACTTCTCCGACGCGGGGAGAGCTTAACTCGTCTATCTCTGGCGCGCGGATGTCGAGCAGTTGGCGGAGCGCGACCGGCTTCGTCTCCTCAATCTCTTGCAGCCGCGCGCCAGAGATAGAC
>CAXTSK010000408.1:0-1275 GCA_964246655.1 uncultured Pyrinomonadaceae bacterium | reverse complement strand
TGGGCACGTGTATTAGTTTCCGCCGCGCTGCTAGATGTCTTTGGGGTCGCTCGCCGGCCGCGACGCGGCCCACGACGTTCCACAGCGAAGGCTGCTCGCGAAACTCGCCGGGCAGAGCGACCGGCCGCTTCCTCTTCAACTCCTCTTCCGACTCGCCGCGCGCGAGCGCGAGCCGTGCGCGTGCGTCGCGCTCAAGGTCTATAAGCGAAAGTCCCGCGAAGGGCGTGCCGCAGTAGTTGGCAACGCCGAAGAACTCCTCCACGTCGGGCGCCAGGCCCACCGACGCGAAGAGCCGCCCGTAGCCGTCCAGCTCGTGAATGCCCATCGTCGAGAGAACTTTTTCAATCCCGACCGAGAGCGCCGAGGCCACACGGACGAGCCGCTTCACGCTCTCTTCAAAAGACGCGGCACCGCGCGCGGCCACGTCGAAGAGGGCGTAAGGGTTGACGGCATCGGCGCCGCACCCCAGGGCGAAGACGAGGTCGTGGACGTTACGCAAAGCCCCGGAGCGCAGCACTATCCCAGCGCGGCGGCGCAGGCTCACGCCCTCCGCATCGCGCTCGTCACGCAGGCGCGCGTCCACGGCCGCGAGCGCGAGGTGCGCGTCGATCCCCAGACGCGCACCGCTGTAAGAGCGCGCGTCGTCGAGGACGAGGACGGACGTTCCGGACTCTCGAACCAGCCGCGCGGCCTCCTCGCAGATTCGCGCCAGCGCCGGTTCGAGCGTCTCGTCCTCACCCAATGTCGTGTCCACGGCCGCCGCGCGCAAAGCTCCGTCAGCAGCACTTTCATCAAACGCCTCGCAGAGCGCGAGGACTTCCGCGAGCGTGCGCTGTTTCGTCGCGCTCGCGGCCGCAGCGTGTGCCCCTTCGTCTTCCGCGCCTAAGCCCCCGAACAGCAGCGGCGCGCGCAGTTCTACCTGCTCGACTTCGGCCGACCCGGCGGGCGTCGGGCGCGCGCCGAGGAAGACGCGCGTCGAGAAGTGATCGGCCTCGCGCTCGCGGTCGATGGCCGGGTTCGTCACCACCGCGACGCGCTCGTGGAAGTAGTCCGAGACGTTACGCCGCTTCTGCGAGAGCGCCGCGAGCGGGCCGTCCCAACCCAATCCGCTGATCGGCTCCTTGCCCGACTCGGCCATCTCGCGCACTTCCGACTCTTCGATACGGCCCCAGCCGAACGCGGCGAGCCGGCGCTCGTCGAGCCCCGGCGCCCCCCCCCCCGGGGGGGGGGGGGGGGGGGGGGGGGGGCGGGGGGGGGGGGGGGGGGGGGGGGGGG
>CAXTSK010000407.1:0-5257 GCA_964246655.1 uncultured Pyrinomonadaceae bacterium | reverse complement strand
GCCGCGAACGACGCGGTCAGGTCGGCCGCGCCCGCGCGACGGCCGCGCAAAGACTGGTTCGTCAGCCAGCGGCCGAACGGGTTCGCGAAGGTCGCGTCGTAAGCGCGCCGGCCGAACTCGCCCGCGTTAAAAAGTTTGAAGTAGCGCGGCAGGTAGGCGAACGGGTCGATCATCGACACGCGCCTGACCGCCGACCCCAACTCGCGCGCGGTCAGCAAAGCGAAGACCGCGCCGCCGCAGTTGCCGACGAGCGTCAGGCTTGTCGTCTCTACCCCGCGCACCGCTTCGACTATCTCTTCGACCACGGCGTTGACAGTCCACGCGCGCGGCCGGGTTGAGTTGCCGCAGCCCGGCAGGTCTGCCGCGTAGAGCGAAGCCGTCTCGGGCACGAACGGCGCGAGCGGCGCGAACGTCCGCCGGTCGCCGCCCCAGCCGTGCAGCGCGAAGTATGCTTCGGCCCCTCCGCCGTGGCGCTCAACGAACACGTTCGGCAATCCTCTCCGCGACGAGACGGCCCGAGAGCACGACCATCGGCATCCCCGTCCCCGGCGTCGTGCTCGCGCCGACGTAGTAGAGACCTTCCAGCTCTTCCGAAAAATTCTTCCGGCGGAACGGCCCGACCTGAAAGAGCGTGTGTGCCGCGCCGAAGGCCGAGCCGTCGTAGAGCCCGAACCGCCGCTGCCAGTCCTCGGGCGTGTAGACCTCCTCGCACACGACGCGCCACGGGTCGATGCTTATGCCGTGAAGTTTAAGAGTCTCCGTCACGCGCTCCTTTATCTTCGAAGCCTCCGCGCGCCAGTCGGCGCCCGGCATGCGGCTGAGCGTCGGCGTCGGCGCGAGCACGAAGACGGCCGAGCACCCTTGAGGCGCGAGCCCCGGGTCGGTCGCCGAAGGCACGCTCACGTAGAAGGGAAGCTGACGCGGGACGCGTCCGTGCTTCAACAGATCGTCGAACGCCGCGCGGTAGTCTTCGGGGAGGAAGACCGTGTGATGTCCCAAGCCCTCGACCTCGCCCGCGACGCCCCAGTAGAAGGTGACGACGCCGGGCGTCATCTTCGTCTTAGACGCGCGCGGCTTCGCCGCGAAGGGCCTGTCGGACTCGACGAGTTCCATGTCGGTCGCCGGCACGTCCACGTTCGACACGACGACCGGGGCGCGCTCGACCGTCCCGTCGGCGAGTTGCACGCCTTGTACACGACCGCCGCGCGCAATGATTTTCGAGACGCGGCAGCGCGTGCGGATTTCGACGCCGACCTCACGCGCGAGTCTTTCGATACCTTCGACCAGGCCGTAGACGCCGCCCTCCGGGAGCCAGAGGCCGTAGGCCATCTCGCCGTACGGGAGGATCGTGAACATGCCCGGCAGTTGGTAGGGCGAGCCGCCGAGGTACATCGCGTAGGAGCCGAGCGCCTCGCGGACGTGTCGGCTCTTGAAGTGGCGGCGCAACTCGCCGTCGAAGGAGCGCCAGAGCCCCGTCCCCAAAAGCTCGCGCGGCGTGAGCGCGCCGAGCCACTTCGCGGGGTTGTCCACGTTGCGGCTGACGAGCTTGTCGAAGGCGACGCGGAACTTCTCGCCCGCGTCGCGCATGAAGCTGAAGACCGAGGGCGCGCAGCCGGGCTCCAAACGCTCGCACTCGGCGAGGAAGTTTTGCAGGTCGCTCGAAAGGGTGAAGCGCGTGCCGTCGGCCCAGCGGAAGGTGATCGAAGGCTCAACCGGCAAGAGGTGCACGTAGTCTTCCAGACGTTTCCCCGCGGCGGCGAAGAGTTCTTCGAAGACCCAGGGGTAGTTGAGCAGTGACGGCCCGGTGTCGAACCGGAAGCCGTCGCGCTCGATGAGGTTGGCGCGGCCGCCGACGCGCTCGCAGGCTTCGAGCAGCGTGACGCGGAAGCCCTTGAGGCGCAGGTGTACCGCGGCGCTCAAGGCCCCGAGGCCGCCGCCGACGATGATGACGTGCCTGTCGTCCGTCGTCTTCATTTCAAGAGGTACGCGAGCGGGATGCGCCAGTACTTGCTCGGCGGAAGCACGCCGAGCTTCTCGCGCAGCGGCACGCTCTCGCGGCGCGCGGCGCCGTGGCTGCCGTCGGCGATGCGCTCGTTCAAGCGGCCGTAGACGCGTATGCAGGCTTGAATCGCGAGACGACAGTCGGGAGAGAAGGCGTCGAGGTCTGCTTCGGCGCTCGCGTAGTGTTCGGCGGCCACGGCCGCGAGTCGCCGGAGTACGCGCGCGAGTTGCGCCTGCTGTGCGGGGTCTCCGGCGTCGAGCGTTTCGATACCTTCGGCGCGCAACGCGTCCGCCGGGAGATAGACGCGGCCGCGCCTCCGGTCTTCGGCCACGTCGCGGAGGAAGTTGGTCAGTTGCAGCGCGACGCCGAGGTCGCGCGCCGAGCCGAGCGCGCGCACGAAGCTGCGCGCATCGCGCGCGCCGTAGACGTGCGTCAGGAAGTAGCCGACGACGACGGCGCTGCCGTAGACGTAGGAGCCGATTAGATCATCGAGCGTCTTGAAGGGGCGCGGTCGGATGTCCAGACGCATCGCGCCGAGGAAGGCGCGGTAGTGCTCGGCGGGGATGTCGCGCTCGCGCACGACGCGCGTGAAGCCCGCGAGGTGCGCGGGCACTCCGCAGGCGAGCGCTTCACGAAGAGTCGCGCACTTGATTCCGGTCTCGTAGTGCGTGCCCCATTCGTCGAGCAGAAGCAGTCGCTCGTCGTTGCTGAGAGGGAAGGTATCGACGACCTCGTCGGGGTAGCGGACGGCGGCGTAGACGGCCTCGACCTCCTCACGCTTGGCGCGCGGGAGGAAGCGGCTGACGATGAAGAAGCTCGTCGTGTAGGCCCGCATCACGCGCCGCGCCTCGCGGTCGAGCACGCGCCACGCCGCCTGTTCGGAACGAGCGCGGAGCGCGACTTCGCGCGCGCGTCGCTCCCGAAGAGCCCATTCGCCCATGCTCATCACGGTCATTCGTTCATCCGCTCTTGACGGTTCAAGATTCGTGCGTGGCCAGCGCGCCCGCGAACTCTTCCAACTGGCGGAAGCTCTCCGCGTGCAGGTCGGCCGGGAGTCTTCGGCGCACGCCCTCTTCGCGGAAGCCCGCGCCGCCCAGCACGACCGAAGCCCCCGCGCGCCGCGCCGCCTTGTGAAAGCCCGCGTACTCGTACGCGGCGCGGTCGAGCCGCAGGAGCACGGTCGAGGAGACGCAGACCAGCTCGGGCCGGAACCTGTGTACCGCCTCGGTCAGCGCGGAGAAGGGCGTGCTCGGGCCGAGGTTGAAGACAGCCGCCCCGGCGGCTTCCAGCGTCAGCGCGGCGAGCCGCAGCGGCAGTTCGTGGAAGTCGTCCTCGACGCTGGAACAGAGAGCGCTCAGCTTCCCGACTTCGCCCAAGCCCTGTAACGACGACTGAAGCGTTTGCAGCGCGACGACGGCCGTGCGTGTCGCGACGTGCTCCTGCGCGACCGAAAGCTCGCCCGCGTGCCAGAGGTCGCCGACCCGCCGCATCGCCGCGCAGAGAATGCCGTCGGCGATCCGTCCGACGCTCTGGCCGTCGAGGTGCATGGTGACGAGCAGCGCCGAAAGCTCCTCGTCGCTCCCTTCGACGAGAGCCCGGAAGGTCTCTTCGGCCAGCGCTGCCTCGCGGCCGGGCGCGAGTTCCGGCGCGTGACCTTCACGCGCGGCGAGCGCGATTCTCTTTCGATGGAGCGGCGCCTCCGCGGCGGTCGGCCCGGCGCGTCGGACGGCGGCCACGTCCTCGGGCCGGAAGCGCCGGTGGCCGCCCACGGTCTTCTCCATAGGGAGCAGACCGCTGTCTGCCCAGCGCTTGACAGACGCCTCGCTCACGCCGAGCACGCGCGCGGCCTCCTTGCTCGTCAATCGCCTGCCTCCGATCACCCTGTTCATCTCTACTCGCGCCGTCCGCAGGGCACCTTAACAGAACAAATCGCTCATGTAAAGAAGAAAAGCGCTCATTTCGCTCATAAGAAATAACATTCAACATGAAATTGTAACTTGACAGTTCCATCTATATAATCTAAAACGCTCAAAGCGTTCAAAGGCATGAAATAAAAAACGCTCTTCATGAGTTGATGCGAGTGTCCGGCCGGATAATTTTCACCGTCTGCTTTACCACGCTGAAAGTTTCCGGGCGGGGAACGGGTAGAATAGGAGCATGGCGGCTGAACAACTGATACTCGTGGACGAGTTAGACCGCGAGTTGGGCGTCGGCGAGAAGATGGAGGTGCATCGCGCGGGCGCGCTCCACCGCGCCTTCTCGGTCTTCGTCTTCGACGGGCGGGGTCGCCTGCTCATGCAGAAGCGCGCGGCCGACAAGTACCACTCGGCGGGCTTATGGTCGAACACGGCCTGCGGCCACCCGCGGCCGGGCGAGGCGACGAAGGCGGCGGCGCGGCGACGCCTGCGCGAGGAGATGGGCTTCGACTGCGAGTTGCGCGAGTCGTTCCAATTTCTCTACCGCGCGGAGCTGGACGGCGCGCTCGTCGAGCACGAGTACGACCACGTCTTCGCCGGCACGTACGAGGGCGACCCGGCGCCCGACCCTTCGGAGGTCGAGGAGTGGCGCCGGGTCTCGATGGCAGAACTATTGCGGGGCCTGAGCGAGCAGCCGCACCTCTACAGCCGTTGGCTGAAGCTCGCCGTCGAAGGCGACCGCTGGCGCCTTTTAAATTTCAAGGAGGTATAGAAGATGAGTAAGGCGGTGACGCAGGACGACAAGGTGGGTAAGCTGCGCGAGATCGTGAAGGCGGTTGACATCTGCATGCTGACGACCGTGGACGAGCGGGGCGAGCTGCACAGCCGGCCGATGTCGAACAACCGGGACATAGAATTTGACGGTGACCTCTGGTTCTTCACCTACGGCTCTTCGCACAAGGTTGACGAAGTTAACCGTGTGCCGAAGGTGAACGCGAGCTTCGCGGACGTTGATAATCAACTGTACGCTTCGCTCAGCGGTCACGCGGAGGTCGTGCGCGACCGCGCGAAGATCGAGGAGCTTTGGAAGCCGCAGCTCAAGATCTGGTTCCCCGAAGGCGTGGACACGCCGGACATCGCGCTGCTGAAGGTGACGGTCGAGCGCGCGGAGTACTGGGACGGCTCGCAGTCTTGGGTGACGCACGCCGTGGGTCTCGTCTCGTCGCTTCTGACGGGCGAGCCGGCGCAGCTGGGCGAGAACGAGAAGATCGAGCTGAAGTGACGGGCGCCCGGGGGGGGGGGGGGGGGGGCGGGGCGGGGCGCGGGCGCGGGCGGGGGG